>CAZZHO010000210.1:0-7282 GCA_964653795.1 uncultured Roseivirgaceae bacterium
AAAGGGATCCGGTTTATACAAAAGAATTTTTCCTCATCCGGGGCTACCACGATGGAAGATTCATACAACAAGAATCTACCTTTTGGTCACGGAAGTTGTGGGATCAGGCCGGTGGTTTCATCAACACAGACTATCGATATGCAGCGGACTTTGAACTTTGGGTACGATTTTTCCAATATGAATCTTTATTCCTGACAAAGCAGCGTTTGGGTTCGTTCCGCGACAGGGGGGAAGAACAGGTCTCCAGGCAATACTTTAGTAGGTATCTACAAGAATGTGATGATGCTATAGATTCTCTAGATGTTCATGAACCTACCTCTGTACTATCGATGATTCTTAAAATCTTTAAGAGAAAAGAGGAGTACCAAGAGCCTTTACCCGTTTACGTATCGTGAAAGAAAAAGAGTCATTTGATTTCACCGTAATTACGCCCACTTACAATGCAGGAGAGACAATAGAGAGTTGTATTGAATCTGTTCATGCGCAAAAAGGTGTTTCAATTGAGCACATCATTATTGATGGCCACTCTCAAGACAATACTTTACCAATAGTCAGGAGTTGTCGGGAACGACTGGATCATTTAAAAGTAATTTCGGAGAAAGATCAGGGAGTATATGATGCCATGAATAAAGGCTTGAAGTCTAAGAATAGCACATGGGTATACTTTCTCGGCGCTGATGACCGACTTGCTACTGATGATATCTTTAGTAAGGTATTAGCGTATGCTAAGAGGGATGATTTTGATATTATCCACGGAGATGTTTTGGTACATGGTAATACGACCTGGGCTGAAAATGGGCGCAGGTATGACGGAGCCTTCGATGCGGAACGGATTAAATACCAAAGTATTTGTCATCAAAGTGTTTTCTATCATCGGTCTTTAATTGATAAAACTGGATACTTTGATTTGAAGTACAAGATTTGCGCCGACTGGGATTATAATTTAAGATGTTGGCATGAGGCTAAAATCGGCTACCTCGACGAGGTTGTTGCCCATTTCTATGCCGGTGGGGTGAGCTCAGACGAGTTGGGTGATGAGCCTTTTGAAACAGACCGATTAGGGAAGATTCTGTCGATTTATGACTTATCAAGTTTTAACAAGAACATTGTTGAAAACTTCAGGTACCATCCAAAGCTTGATATTTATCAGAAAGAGGAGAATAAATGGCGCTGGAGGTTCAATAGATACCTGTCTTTCGAATTTTATTACAGGTCATATCAGAAGCTCAAAAAAAGTCATTCATAGGAGGCATTTGTAGTAGCTGGTTACGCTTATGCTTTTCTCCCAATAATCCAAAATTCATTGGACCAATACTTCCAAATTCCGTTCAATTAAAATATGAACAACCAAGTCGGGTTTCTCTCTAATGATTAGGTCCTTATCAAAAGTATGATCCCAAATGAAAAGGGATTCTCCAAAAGTTTCACCGATAAAGGGTTCCATCTGTTGAGTAAAAGAATCTCGGAATATCAGAACTTTTATATCGTTGTTTTTTGATTGTAGTCGTTTCTCATAGAGTTCAGGCCCCAAATTATAGGCGGTTGGAATAGTAAGTTGCTTTTGAGCCTTCTTGAAAGTTGGGTTGAGTAAGTCGATTTCTTGACTGATTTCTGCCACTTGCAAATTCAGCATTTTGATCAGATCATGCTCATCTTGACTTTCAAAATAGCTGAGTCTAGATTCCGGAACAGGTATAACCCTAGATAGACGTAACCCCTTAATTAAATTTTGGTAGCCAATATATGCGCCCAAATCAGTCCAATGCGAGTCAGTTTTATAGTAATGATCCTCTTCAGTCCCTAATCCTTGTGACAAATCAATAAGAGGAATACCTATTTCCTCACAGAGGTGCCTGACCTGTTGAAATTTGGTTAATTCAGGAGTGTATACAATCGGCAAATGCCTGTGATACACGGATAATTTATTCGGAGCAACTGCAATGAAATAGGGTATGCCTAGACTATCAGAAAAGTGAATTTTATGGATTAGTCTTTCTTTTAAAAAGATCAATTCTGGATCATCGAAAATAGATATGCCCAGAGATTCATCTAGTGCATGGCTGAATGAATTTCCCAAAAACATCCATCCATCTTCTCCTTCAACAGTTTTCAATGGAAGAGGATTTTTGCCCATCAGCCTTCGGTGTAGAAAAATCACGGGATCCAGGGCTAGCTTTTTCACGGGAAGAACGTCTTCGAAATATGATTCAAACTCAGACTTGAATTCAACGATCGAATGATATATAGACCTGATAGAAACAGTTTCACCCTCTGACCCCAATTGAATTATCGGGAATGATTTATAAGTTCTATTTTCTGATTGCAATGAGGAGTCGAGTCCGGTAATGATCAATAAAACGGGGAGAGATATGATGGCAAAGAAAAATTTTTTGAATGCATTTTTCATATCTAAAAACGAAAGTATATGAATGGATTGTAGCTGTCAACACTTATAAATGCCACTGAAAGCATTACGGCTAAAAAAAGGAGAAAATAGTAAACCCAGTAATTTCCATTTTCCAGCAGAAATTTCTTAAGTGTGCTAGTCGCCGGACTCGAGAATATTATAGCGACGACCATGGTTAACAGTGTGTATGTATTGTAGTGAAAATATGTTATGTAACTTTTTGCTACAGCACTACCATCGGAAAAACTAAACATCTTTATGACGTAATTCATGGCATACTCCAGATTATCCGCTCGAAAAAATACCCAGCCAACTAATACGATCAGTATCAAATACATATGTTGGAAGATTGGATGAAGTCTGACTAATATTTTGGATAAGCCAACTCTTTCAAGGATCAGGAACAGACCATGAAATAATCCCCATACCACAAAGTTCCAACTGGAACCATGCCAAAGACCTGTTATAAAGAAAACGATGATCAGATTAATATAAGTCCTTATTGGAGAAATTCTATTTCCGCCTAGTGATATGTATAGATAGTCCCTAAACCACGTAGAAAGTGAAATATGCCATCTTCTCCAAAAGTCCTGAATGTTTCGAGCAATGTATGGATAATTGAAGTTTTCCAAGAACCTGAACCCCATCATTCTCCCTAATCCAATGGCCATATCTGAGTAGCCGGAAAAGTCAAAATATATTTGAAGACTATAAGCAAAGATACCTAGCCAGGCGATCCCACTTGACAAATCATGCGCGTCAAATGAAAAGACATCATCAGCAAATGCTGCCATGGAATTTGCCACCACAACTTTCTTAACTAAACCAATGCAGAATCTTTCTATTCCAGAATGCAAATTGCCTTTGTCATGTCGCCTGTTCTTTAGTTCTAACGCGATGACAGAATATCTGACAATAGGACCTGCAACTAATTGAGGAAACATGCTAACGTATGCTGCGAAATCAAAGAAATTGGTGCAGGCTTTGACATTTCCTCTATATACATCTATAGTATATGACATTGTCTGAAATGTAAAAAAACTGATCCCAATTGGTAGCGCGATGTGAGGTATTTCAAGCAGAGTTGAGTGGAAATCGAATAAGCTCAGGAAGGATCGGAAATTCTCAAATGCGAAATTCGAGTACTTGAAAAAACCCAAAAGGCCTAGGTTAGTTGCAATCGATAGGTATAATCCTGTTTTTTTCCAGCCCCTTGTGATCAGTAATCCGGAGCAAAAGTCAACGAGTGTTGAAAATAGTAGCAGAATGACCAGCTTATTTTCTCCCCATGTATAGAAGATTAGGCTGAAGATGAGCAGAGTTCCATTCTTCAAGGATTTCGATGCCAGAAAATAGGCAGCCAGGAAAACAGGTAGAAATAAAAAAAGGAATAGACTACTACTAAATACCACTTTGACCGAAAGATTCTTCAAAAGAAGGTCATTACAATTAATATCACAATTGTTTAAAGCATTTGTCTTTAGGACCTTGAAAACGAATAATTTTGCCTTTTTTTAATTTGAAATGATTGCTTTTACCCTTTGTGCCAATAATTATCTACCGTATGCTTTCTCTCTGGGGGAATCACTGAAATCAACTAACCCCAATGTCAGATTTGTCATCGGGTTGGTTGATAAAAAATTAAAAGATTTCGATTATTTGCAATATGAAGTGATTGAGGTAAAAGACATAGTTGCTCCGGATCTTTTGGAAGAAATGGCAGCTATTTACAGTATTACAGAATTAAGTACCGCGGTAAAACCTTTTTACTTCAAGCATTTCTTTGATAAATCAGAGGAAAGTAAAGTAATGTATTTTGATCCCGATATTCGTGTATATAGTAGTTTGGAAAACTTGGAGTCCTATCTTGGGGATCACGATGTAGTCCTTACTCCGCATATGTTAAAACCGCCATTAGACGACAAAGATCCTACAGATCGATCATTCTTAGCAACAGGTGTGTATAATTTGGGCTTTGTTGGTTTTAGGAAATCCAAAGAATCAGAAGTGTTTCTGGATTGGTGGTCAGAGAAGTTGATTACTCAGAGTTATGGAGGTGACGGTCTTTTCTTTGACCAGTTATGGATGTCCTATGCTCCTTGCTTTTTGCAAAATGTTAAAATACTGCATGACCCAGGTTATAATGTTGCTAATTGGAATCTACATGAAAGGGTGCTGAATAAAACTGAAGATACTTTTTATGTTAATTCAGTTCACCCTCTGGTATTTTTTCATTTCTCAAATTACAAGATTGATCGGCCGCACATTTTGGCGATTTACAATACAAGATATTCGGTGGCTGATAGAGAGGATTTACGTGAATTGTTATCAGAGTACGTGGATCTCATCTCAAATTACATCGAGATGGTGGACTTACAGTTAGAACCATATTACGGAATCAGAAAGCGCGGGAATAAATTACCGCATGAGATCAAGGGGATTAGAAAATTGCTTTTGAACTTTTTTCGTAAAGGTGAAAGATTTGTTTTGAGATATTGAATTGAAATATTCTTGGGACTTCAAACAAAACCCTGAAATTGTATTGATGAATAATAACTTTTCGGAATGAACAAAGCAATAGTTACCATTATTATAGGTGATAAATACAAGAGATTGTGGGGGAAGTATGCAGAAAATGGCTGGCGTTCATATTGCAAGAAACATGGATATGATTTAATTATTATAGACGAACCTCTTGATAACAGTGATCTTGCCAAATCCAGGTCCGTTGCCTGGCAAAAGTGCTTGGTTTTAAGTAATAGTAAAGTCCAGCATTATGACAAAGTGGTCTGGATTGATTCCGATATACAGATCAATACCGATGAAGCTCCGGATATAATTTCCTTTCTTCCTGAAGGTAAAATTGGATGTACAGATGCTTATTGTTTTTATACCCGGGAGACCTATTCATTTCTTTACGACGTTCTCATTAAGTATTGGCAGAAACAAGGTTTAAATCCGTTAGTCAATAGAACAGGAAACGACTACTACTTAAATTTTGGTATCGAAACAACTGAGACCGATGTAGTACAAACAGGGGTGTTGATCCTTGAACCGGGCAATCATCAGGAACTGATGGAATACACCTATTATAATTATGAGGATAAAGGTAGTGCTGAATGGAATTATGAAATGCGACCTTTGTCCTATGAAATAGTAAGAAATCAGCTTCACCATTTTCTAGATCATCGCTTTAATTTTGGCTTTGATAATTTTCAAAAGATGTTTTATCCGCAAATAGGTCAAAAGAAAGATGGGTTTTTCTCGCTGGGAAATACAAAACTTCTGCGTCAGGCTGCTAGTATTGCCTTTGCCAATTCGTATTTTCTTCACTTTGCTGGTTGTCAGGATTTGATGAAACACACAGAGGTTTCAAAAAGTAGCCTAAATAAGTTTTTTAGTTAGGGTCTAATACGACTATTCTTTTCAAAGATCAAATATCAATTAACACAAATGGATACGCCTGTTTTATTGTTGGTTTTTAATCGGTTAGAACCTGCTGAAAGGGTTTTAAATAAGATAAAAGAAGCTCGCCCTGAGAAGTTATTTATATCAGCAGATGGTCCTAGAGAAAGTGTATTAGGAGAAAAAGAGAAATGTGAAAAATTAAGAACGACACTTTTACAAAAAGTTGATTGGCCGTGTGAAGTACAGACTCTTTTTCAGGATCAGAACCTCGGCTGTGGCAAGGGTGTAAGCACGGGTATTACCTGGTTTTTTGAAAATG
Source organism: uncultured Roseivirgaceae bacterium (assembly GCA_964653795.1). Lineage (GTDB taxonomy): Bacteria > Bacteroidota > Bacteroidia > Cytophagales > Cyclobacteriaceae > JAWPMT01. The sequence continues at coordinate 6,135 of CAZZHO010000210.1, forward strand.
TGGAAAAAGGCATCGTACTGGAAGATGATTGTCTGCCTGATGCAAGTTTTTTTAATTATTGTGAGGTCCTTTTAGATAAATATCAGGATGATAAAAGGATTTGGTCGATCCAGGGAGTTAATCATCAAGATGGAATGAAGAGAGGTAAGGCTTCCTATTACTTTTCTTTTAACAATCATGTTTGGGGTTGGGCCTCGTGGAGTGATCGGTGGGACAAATATGAGTTTATGATAGAAGAAGCAGATGAATCGATCATAAAAAAATATCTGGCAAACCCGGAAGTAGACAGATATGGACTTCATTACTATAAATCAGTCCTGACAAGTTTGGATCGCATAGATACCTGGGACTATCAATGGCTCTATACGATGTGGAGAAATAATGGTTTAGCGGTCATTCCAAATGTGAATCTAGTTTCAAATGTTGGGCATAGTGAAGGAGCGACGCATACAACCGAATCGGACAAATTTGCGAATAAACCCACTTATAATATAGGTGAAATAGTTCATCCTGAAAAGATTGAAAGGGATCTTGAGGCCGATGCGTATGACTTAAAAAAGATGCTAAATAAGCCAAGTTTATTGCGACGAGCTATTCGAAAAATAAAGTATCTCCTAACCTCAGATCGATAGCCCAATCTTTATTGTCCTTCCTGCCGAACGGTGAATTGCTTTGCTAAAATACCTTGATTAGGCTTAGGATGAAAAGCGAAGTTGGTTAGAGAAAAAGTCCATGATATAATGAAAATCTTTTTAGATCCTCAAATATTTTGGTGGCAAAAGTATGGGGGCATTTCACGTTATCACATAGAAGTGGCCATTCGTCTGAAGGATGATTTTGGTGTTCAGATATTATGCCCGGTATTTTACCATGAAAACGAATATCTAAATGAAACAAGTTTAGCAAGCGTTCCAAAATTGGCGAAAACCCTCGCAACGATGAATTTCAGAGGGAAGTATAGACTCATTCAAGTCATCAATCTCCTATATGCGATTTGGCATATTGTGTTCGATGATTATGACCTATTCCATTCCACCTATCACAAGAACTACTCGAACCCATGGCTTAAAGTAGTTCTTGTGATAGGTAGAATAGAATAGATCATAATAATCGAACACAATATCACAAACAAAACATAAAGAATTTAG
>CAZZHO010000211.1:0-7151 GCA_964653795.1 uncultured Roseivirgaceae bacterium
CTGGTCCTATGCCTCCTTACAATTCTATCGTTGGATATTGTTTGAAGCCACTTTTGCAGGGATTTAAATAGGTGCCAATATTGCATCGAACTCATCTCGGTTTCCACCTGTTCCCATAGGATGAAAAGGAAGACCTTTGTTAACCTTCTGGCGGCAGCAATGCCATCTACGCTTATGGGATCAAATCTGAAGACACTTCATCAACTCACGTCATCACTAGAGAATAGCTCCAAGATGCCGGTACTATTTCTTGGACATGGTAGTCCTATGAATGCCATAGAAGAGAATCAGTTTGTGCAAGGGTTTAGAAAAGTATCTTCGGAGATCGAGCCGCCCAGGGCTATACTTTGCATTTCTGCTCATTGGGAGACAAGAGGCACCAGGGTCACAGCGATGGAATCTCCCAGAACCATTCATGATTTTGGTGGTTTTCCGCAGGAACTCTTTGCTGTGCAATATCCTGCCCCAGGAAGCCCCGAGCTAGCCAGGGAAACAAAAGACTTGATCACCTCCACTGAAGTACATCTGGATGATAAATGGGGGTTAGATCATGGGGCTTGGTCCGTGATCAAGCATATGTATCCAGAAGCGGATGTACCTGTCATTCAAATGAGTTTAGATAGAACCAAGGGTCCCAGATATCACTATGAGTTGGCCGCTGAGCTGGCCAAACTTCGCAACAAGGGTGTTTTGATTGTAGGTAGTGGCAATATCATTCACAATTTGCGCATGGTATCTTGGCAGCACCTGAATAAAAGCTATGCATTTGATTGGGCCGCGGAGGCCAGCAATAAAATGAAGACTTATATTGAGGATGGGAATCACGATCCATTGATCAACTACGCGCAACAAGGCAGGTCATTCGAGTTAGCTATCCCAACTCCGGAGCATTATTTACCGCTATTGTATACTCTAGGTCTGCAGGAGAAGCGGGATGAATTAGTACTCTTCAACGACGAACCTATTGCTGGGTCTTTGAGGATGACCTCATTAAAAATTGGGTAAAACTTAGGTCCATGGTGGTGGGTTAATAGGAAGTATGACCATCCAGGAATTCGTAAAAGAAGGGATGAAGTTGGAAGAGGCCATTGAGTTGCCTTTCTCCACTCGCGAAAAGTTTGTTCCCAGGAATACCATCTTGACTGATTACTATCAGTTAGAAGATTCGGTGTATTTCATACGGTCAGGTATCATGATCACGTCATTGCTCTACAAAGAGGAGGAACGCATACTGGACTTTCATTTCCCTAATAGTTTCGTCGGTTCCTATAGTTCCTTACTGACTAAGTCCCCTTCAGATGTGCGGTTGAAGTGTTACAAGGATTGCGATTTGGAAATAATCAACTACACGGAGCTGCTGTCTACCTATAAAACCTCGTTATTGGCGAATCAGATTGGGAGAATGGCCACTGAACAGTTGTTTCTAAGTAGGGTAACAAGAGAAAAGGAACTTTTGACGATGAACGCCGAGGAACGATATCAGTCGCTACTAAAAAAGAACCCCGAGTTAGTAAAGACTATTCCGGTTAAGGAACTCTCCAAGTACCTAGGTATACGGCCCGAAAGTTTGAGTAGGATTAGAAAAGGCTGATTTGCTAACATTAGGTCATTTTTTCCTAGCTCACTGCTTTCGAATTTTAAACCACTTACACTTTACGCTCCAAAGTCTATGAATACAGCTGTAATTCGAACACTATCCGGATGGTTTCCTGGTCTGATTGCTTCCTATGCTTACAAGCAATTAACCAATCCGCAAGTGAAAAAGCTTAGGGCTCGCGAAGAAGAGGTCTTGGATAAATCTGAAAAGGACGTAATGGAGTTTCAGGGCTTTGATATCCAACTCTATAAGTGGGGGAGTGGGAAGGAGAAAGTGATGTTGATTCACGGTTGGGAAGGTCAGGCCGGCAACTTCGCAGATCTTGTAGAGGAGTTACTGAAGGGAGACTATACCATCTACGCCTTTGATGGACCATCTCACGGGTACAGCACCAAAGGGAAGACGAGTTTATTTGAATTTACCGAGCTGGTGTCTGTCCTTATTCGAAGGTTTGAAGTAAGTAAGTTGGTGAGCCATTCCTTTGGAGGTGTGGCAACCACTTTTGCATTGTTTAGAAATCAGGATTTAATCATTGATCGATATGTATTGCTTACTACGCCTGACCGATTCATAGAGCGGATAGAAGATGTCAGTGCTGCTGTGGGGATTACCGAAGAGGTCAAAATGATGCTGTTGAGGAGGCTAGAGCAGGAAACGGGCGAAAATGTAGAAGGGCTAAACGTAAGTGATTTTGTGAAAGAAGCTTCTGTGGCAAAAGCGCTGATCATTCACGATAGGAATGACCGTGTGATACCAATTGAAAGATCCCGCAATGTTTTTCAGGGTTGGAAGGAGTGCCGATTCACAGAGATTGAAGGCACTGGGCATTTTAGAATTCTACGCGAACAAAGTGTTTTAAAGGAAACTATCTCTTTTCTAGAGGAATAAAAGTTGAATAGGATTAAGGTTTTGGAGGGTGTTAAATGATGAATGTACGTACCTTTCTTCATCTCCGGTCATATAGTTTCTTCTTATTCTTCTGATGCATTAATCATATATTTATTTCAGGGCTTAATTTTTTATAAATGTTTGAACTTGAAAGTATCCTCTTATTTCTTGGTTTATCCTGGGTCCTTATCGTAACCCCTGGGCCAGACTTGATATATGTATTGACTAAGGGCGTTGCCAATGGTAAAAAGGCCGGAATTATATCCGCTGCAGGAGTTGTTCTGGGTATTTTGGTACATACAGTTTTTGCGGCTATAGGTCTATCTGCCATTTTGCAGACCTCCGCCACAGCCTTCATGGTTGTCAAGTTAGTAGGAGCTACCTATCTCGTTTATCTGGGAGTAAAAAGTTTATTGAGTTCAGGCGATTTCAATATTAAGGTAGGTGAGAAGTCCTCATATAGAAAACTATTCTCGCAAGGTCTGTTGAGCAATACGCTCAACCCAAAAGTGGCACTATTCTTTATTGCCTTTTTACCTCAGTTCATAAATCCCGATTCAACAGCCAGCGTAGCAGCTCAGCTGATTGTATTGGGGATGCTTTTTGCTACTTGTACCTTGATATTCCTATCTATTTTGGGATACTTTTCAGGAAGTATTGGCATCTATCTGAATAAGCGGAAGAAATTGGCCAATATCATTCAATACCTGTCCGGTGCTGTATTGGTACTCCTTGGAGTGCGATTGGCTTTTGCTAAAAAATAAGGAAAGGGTAATCCCAGACATTATCTGGGATTTTCACTTTAACTACAGATTCATCAGAAACCGAACATACCATTCTGATTGGCCAAACCTTCCGTGGGAATCTCTTGTATAACATCCCAGTGCTCGACCATTTTTCCATTGGATACTCTGAATAGATCATAGAATACCTGTTGTTTGCCGCTCCATTCACCTTGGCTAACCGTCAACACAAAGTTACCTTCGCCTAATACCTTATGGATTTTGGTGTACTTAAACATGTTGTTTTGTGAAGTAAGGTATTCGACAGCTTCCAGGATACCATTTAGTCCATCCTTAATATTTGGGTTATGTTGGTTGTATTCCTCAGTACTAATGTATTCCGTAATCTTTTGTGGGTTCTTACCCATCAATACATCCTCTACTAGTGCCACTGCGAGCGCTTTGTTCGCATCAGTCTTATTGAGATCCTCAGGGGAAGTGGGCCCATCGGTTTGACTCCTGCCACTTGCGGTTTCCTTTACTAAAGGCGCCATTGCATCCCAGTGCTCAGCAACTTTACCATTTTCGTCCAGGCGGAGAATATCAAATGATACCATTTCCTCTGCACCAAAGGGCTTGGCATTTCGCCAAACATTGTGAAGGAACACGAAATCTCCATCCTGAAACATTCGAATGTTCTCACCTGTGGTGCCGTTTTCTTTCAAGACAGGCAACAATCCAATGAATCCGTCTAAACCTGTAGGAATGAATGGGTTATGTTGTATGTAATCGGCGTTTGCCAGTTTTCTAAGTGTAGGTTCATCGCCTTGCAAGGCGGCACCCAAGAAGGCGCCAACCGTCTCTTTTGCAGTCATAGTAGTACCATTTGTTGTTGTTGAGTCGTCTTTGGAGCTTGTTTGTGCGGTGTTGCAGGAGACGAGAAAGCCTATCAATACCATCACAGCCAGTATTCTTTTCATCTGAATGTATTACTTTTGTTTTGCAAGCAATATTATATTATTACTTTCATAATGCAAGTGATAATTAGAAATAAATTGCATTTTGCAAGTAATTTTTTAGAAACATAGTATTTATGGATTACGCTTTTCGGTGCGATTGTCCGTTCACTTCGGCTATCGATATATTAGGAGATAAGTGGATGCTAGTCATTGTGAAGCAGATGTTGACTGATGGGAAGGAGACTTTTAAAGATTTTACCGAAAGCGCTGAAGCTATCGCTACCAATATCCTTTCAACGAAACTGAAGTTGCTGGAAGAGATGGGTATGGTAACTAAATCCAAGCTACCTCATAACAAGAAGACCAACATTTACTTATTGACGGACGAAGGGCTATCGCTTACGCCCATCTTAGTTGAGCTTGCAAAATGGAGCGATGAGCACTTAAGAGATGTTCACCCGGAACTCCAGGAAGGGGAGGGGATGAAGCTCCTTCGAAAAGACAAAGCCGCCTTCATCCAATTCATTGAAAATTCCTATAGAGAGAAAAGGGCGAAAATACAGTCCTTAATTAGAGGGTAAGTTGCTTAAGATTTTCAGATACTAGAAACTGTAAATCAGTTTGGCTTCTCCGTTATTACATTCTACTCCGGTTGGTTCAGCAATTGCGTCGCATGTTGAAATAACCTCCCACTTTACGTTGAAAGCCTCTTCCGTAAGTTTATAAATCTCTACATCGCTTAAGAAGTCTTCAACATCAATAGAGTTATGATAAGCCAGGTAGTACTGAGGTCCGCCACATGCTTTTGACCCCATGGGGGTGAAGGACCATCCTAAGTCATTAACACAGGAGACGCTTTGGGCCAGATTTTCAATTGCTGATTTCAATGAATCCAGTTTATTGGCATCAGCTTCCATATCGCCATCCAATGTGAGTGCTTGTAACTCATGTTGATCCATGGAATCGTCATCACTACAAGCTATGGAACCAAACAAAAGAAACGCAGAGAGGTAAAATGTAACTTTGATCATGATGTATTTGCTTGGCAAAGTCTATTGCAAACACTGTGCCGAATAGGGAGGCAATTCAATTAAAGTGATTTCGAGGATTGTTCTTGTTTGGCTGTTGTATCTTTCTGAAACCGGACTTATTAATTGGATTCATTAAAGCAATGCATATCGTCCCAAATTGATATTGATCAGCAGTCTCTCCATATGATTGCTTCTTCATTTGAAGAAGTGCACTTGAAGAAAGGAGACTTTTTCCTGAAAGCGGGCAATATCTGTCGAAAAATGGCTTTTGTGTCATCCGGTTACCTAAGGATGTATGACATAGCGGAGGGAAAGGAGATTACCTTATGGATAGCCAGCAGTAGTAAGTTCGTTACCTCCCTTTCAAGTTTTGTTTTTGAGACGGAAAACTTCTGGAACATTCAGGCGGTCACAGATTGTACGCTCTATGTGATTGGCCGTCAAAGCCATTTCGAACTTGGCAAGAAGCAGCCTAAGTGGCTTGAATTTGATAATTTATTGCTGGCCCACTCTTTTGCGCTTTTGGAAAGGAGTATGTTTTCACAACTCCACACCACGGCCCAGCAACGACTTGAAAAACTCCTGGAGGAAGAGCCGTCGCTTTTTAATCATGTGCCACTACAGTACATAGCTTCTATGATTGGCATAGCGCCTGAATCTCTAAGTCGCTTGAGAAAAAAATTGACACTCGGCATTTCCTAACATTTGTCAAGAGAAAGGAGGCGGAAGCAAAAGACTTTAGCACAAATAAGTCTCAACGCTATGAATACATTACAGATCGCACTCTTGGGCAACGCTATTTTCTCCTTACTCTCTGGGCTCTTTTTGGTGCTAATGAAATCCAAAGTTGCACATTGGTTTGGGCTAGAGAAGTCTTGGATTTTCCTATTTGTGGGTATCGGATTACTCTACTTTTCTTATTCCATTTTCAGACAATTGAAGGCACCTGAGGGCGATCAGGTTTTCTATATCATCGTACAAGACTTGTTGTGGGTGTTAGCTAGTGCCGCCATACTTCTTTTCAGACCATTCAACATTTCATCTTTTGGCTACCAAGCAATAGCCGGTGTGGCGGTGGTCGTACTCATATTTGGGGTTGGACAATCAGTTGGACTGGCTCAAACGGGTGATACGGATCGAAAGGGTGTAAAGCGCTTGGCGTTTGAAAGGGTCATCAATGCTTCTAAAATGAACACATGGAAGGTGATCTCAGATGTAGGGAACTATCATACGGTGGCCCCTAATATTGATAGTGTTCAGATTGTATCTGGACAAGGTGAGGGAATGGTCAGGAGCTGCACACATAAAGCGGATCACTGGACAGAAGTGGCAACACTTTGGGAGGAGGGAGAGCAATATTCCTTTGAAGTAGATACGGATGCGGAGGATTATCCATATCCTTTAAAATACCTCAAAGGTACCTGGCAGGTCCAGGAAGTTGGACCGGACCAATCCAGGATTACCATGATATTTGAATTCACCTATGAGAGCAAGATTTTCAACCTACTGATTCACCCCTTTATGAAAAAGAAGTTTGATAAGATCTGTTCGGAGCTTTTGGATAATTGGCAAGAAGAATTGGAGTTTAACTAAGGATCATATTTAGGTTAGCAATAGGTCGAAATCCTTGATAACGCGCGGTATTATTGTTGTATGGGGGAATAATTGACTTAATTAGTGTTCATCATGGATACTGCAATAGATTTTAATCTGTTAAAAGAGTACGCTTACAATGCAGGCTTAGCAGTAGCAGTTGCCGCAATCATCTATCTGTTCCTGTTCCTGGTTGATTATTTGATCAAGAAGCTGAAGAAACGACTTCTCGGACTCAACCTTAAGAGTCTTAGGCTCTTTGGGCTGGAGATCATTAATGTTGGAAAGCAAGAATTGATCATTACAACTGCTGTCAGCATAGTACAAATCCTGATTTCGGTTTCGTTTCTGTATTTCGCTC
>CAZZHO010000212.1:0-7117 GCA_964653795.1 uncultured Roseivirgaceae bacterium
CTTACAATATTTAGAACATGACATTAAAAGAAAAAACCCAGGACATTTACAACATGATCGGTCAAGGCCAACTAATGGAAGCCTTCGACAAATACTACGCTGATGATGTAGTGATGACAGAACCCATGGGCACTAGAGAAGGAAAGGTAGCCTGCAGAGAATACGAAGTGCAGTTTCTCAATAGCGTACAGGAATTTCACGGACTGGAGGTAAAAGCCATTACTTCAGATGAAGAGGCTGGCATCGTCATTCACGAAACTTCTATGGATGTCACCTTCAAAGACGGCAACCGTGTCCACATGGAGCAAGCAGGGGTACAGCGATGGAAAGACGGCAAAATCGCCCATGAAAGATTCTACTATTCAGGAAACTAAACCTGTTCACAAATTTAAAGAAGGCCCAACTCAGTAATGGATTGGGCTTTTTTATGATACAAACCAAACCCCGATCATGGCAGCGTTTGAAAGCCATTGAGCTTTCGAATCAATCCATTGGACCCTTTCAAATGGCAACTGAAGCCTTCCTCAGTGAATTTCTGAAATGATTAACTGAATTTCATTATCAAAAAAACACAGTCATGGGACAGAAAGAACTTAACAAAATCAGCAAACTCATAGAAATGATAAGGATCACCAACGACCATGCACAAAGAGAACAGGAAGACACCAGCTTATGGCAGGTAGCCATGGAATCTTACATGAGAGACTTGAAATCTAATTACGAGCCGTTTCTTATGGATCAGGTCTTTGATCTATATGACGATTATTTCGAGGATGATACGATGGGTGAGTTGGAGGATTACATTTTAGATGGTGTAGATGTTTATGGAGACGAACTAGCACAAGGCAACTTAACACTCAAAATCCAATTGGAACCTTTGAGATTTGAGGTTCAGGATGAGACTTCCGCTTATCGCAAAGCGCTATGGAAAGCAGCTTAAAGAGCATACTTCGATAATACAATCTTTCATATCTTGTGGCTACCCAAAAATGTAGCTGCATGTACAACCCCAAAATCGAGACTTTACCATTGGAGGAGCTTCGCAAGCTCCAAAATGAAAGATTATCCGCCTTGGTGGCACGCGTTTATCAAGATGTTCCTGCTTACCGAAAGAAGTTGGATGATGCCGGACTGCAGCCAGGTGATATTCAGACCGTAGAAGACCTACACAAACTTCCTTTTACCACCAAAGACGACCTGAGAGCACATTATCCCTATGGGATGTTCGCCAAGCCTATGAACCAGGTATTACGGATCCACGCCTCCAGTGGTACCACGGGTAAACCCACTGTAGTAGGCTACACGCGAAACGATTTAGACGTATTTGATGAGGTGGTTGCGCGTTCGCTAGTAGCAGCGGGAGCTAGACCGGGGATGAAATTGCACAATGCCTATGGCTATGGACTATTCACCGGAGGCCTGGGCATGCATGGTGGTGGCACCAAACTAGGGATGGCTGTGATTCCTGTGTCTGGAGGTATGACCGATAGACAATTGACACTGCTGCAAGACTTTGAGCCGGAAGTAATCTGCTGCACACCATCATATGCGCAAACAATCGCTGACGAATGTGCGAAACGAGGCATAGATACCAAAAAACTAGCAGTGAAATATGCGATTCTGGGAGCAGAACCGTGGACAGAAGCCATACGGGCGCAAGTACAAGAAGGACTAAATGTGACCGCCACCAATATCTATGGCCTCAGTGAAATCATTGGTCCTGGCGTCTCGCAAGAAGACTTTGAGGAGCAAGGTACAGGTAGCTACATATGGGAAGATCATTTCTTTCCTGAAGTGGTGGACCGAGATACCGGAAAGCCATTGCCTTATGGTGAAGAAGGGGTGCTGATCTTCACTACGCTTACTAAGGAAGCGCTGCCTATTCTCCGCTATTGGACGAACGATATCTGCTCCATACAATACGATCCCAACGGTAAGCGAACACACATCAAAATGTCCACCATCAAAGGGCGCGCAGATGATATGCTCATCATAAGGGGGGTGAACCTCTTTCATACACAGGTGGAAGAAGTTATCCAGCAAATGGATTACCTACTTCCCAATTATCAGTTGTTAGTTTCAAGGACTGGCACCATGGATGAAGTAGCGGTAAAGGTGGAAGTGAAGAAAGGAGTGAACGTGGATGATAGGAACCTTCAGTCACAGTTCAGCCAAAAGGTCAAGAACACCATTGGCATCTCTATGGATGTGAAGTTGGTAAATAAAGGCGAAATACCCATGAGCCAAGGTGGTAAGCTCAGCAGGATTGTGGATCAAAGGGAATTAGTCTAGTTTATCGTTGATAGCGTAAATCCATTTTTAATGAACGAACCTAAAATGCTTACGCAAAAGCAGATAGACCATCAAAAAGTACAAACAGCTCTTTCTTATATAGAATCCAACTTATCAAAAGAGCTATCCCTCGCCATTCTCTCAGAGATCGTTCATACATCTCCCTTTCACTTTCATCGACTATTCCGCATGGCTACGGGAGAGACTCTCAATGACTATATCGTTCGTCTGAGATTAGAAGGAGCTGCCACCATGATCAAATACTCCCCCCAGCTGCCATTTTCGCAAGTTGCTTACACCATGGGGTTTAATAGTCAGGCGAATTTCTCCAGAGTGTTCCAAAAATGGTATGGTGTCAGTCCATCCACATTCCGCAAGGAGATGGGGTCTAAATACTTTAGCAAGATTTGTAAAACACCGAGCAAGAACGGTAAAATCAAGCTCACATTCAGCCAATACTTTCGCTCTATCGAAAAGTTAATTAATTGGATGAATATGAATGCAGTATCAATTGAAGTAAAGAATGTCACAAGCTCACGATTGCTATATCTCCGTCATGAAGGAGATTATGGAGACATAGGAGACTCTTATCAAAAACTTATGAATTGGGCCGGTCCGAAAGGATACCTGAATTTCCCTAAAACAAAAATGACTTCAGTATACCTCACGAGTCCTCAGATCACTGAAAACGAAAAGCTAATTTCATATGCAGGTATTACTGCAGGGAGTGACGCAACAGCAGATGAAGGTTTTGAATTACTGACCATACCTGAAGGAAAATGTTTAGTGGCCAACTTTGAAATCCCAAAAGAGGAGTTTGAAAATGCATGGGACAGCATGTTGGCTTATATACAGCAACATGATCTTACTATTCTTCCCAACAGTTTCTTTTATGAGACCTATTTAAATGATGGTACTCAGCATCCTCAGAAGCTCTTTCAGGTAGAGATGTTTATACCATTGAACTAAGTGCGTCATGGAGATAGTAAATATTGGAAAATTCATAGTGGTGGGTATTTTCGTCTACACCACCAATGAAGGAGGACAGTCACAAAATGATATCGGACAGCTCTGGCAGCAATTTTACGGCGAAAATGTCATGGAGCAAATCCCGAATAAAATAGACAAGCGCATTTATGCGGTCTATTCCGATTATAGTGGTGATGAAACAGCACCTTATGAGGTCATTATCGGATGTGCCGTCAGCTCTTCCGAGCAAATTCCAGAGGGTATGAAGAGTGTCACTGTTGAAGGCGGTAGATATCAATCGATGAATTCTACAACGACCAATGCACAACAGTTTGTAATGGAAGCGTGGCAAAAAATCTGGACAACCCAGATGGATCGGACTTTCCAGGCGGATTTTGAGGTTTATGAGCTGACAGAGACGCCTGGGACACTCGATATCTCAGTAAACGTAGGGGTGAAATAAAAACCTTTCAACCTTAGGGTAAGTCATCATTTTGGAAATACCGAAGCGAAGTATCGATGGATTTTCAAAATGGTGATTTTCTCTTATATAGAATTCATTTGAAATAGTGGAGGTTCATTCGTCGCTTGTCTTGGTATAAGATGAAATCTGGGTTACTGCTGCTTGTTTTCCTGCCATTCATGGCCATTGGACAGTTTTGGGTCAATGGCAAGGTAACAGATAAGGCATCGGGTGAGCCCCTTATTGGATCCAGCGTTCTGGTAGATCAAACCAATAGGGGAATGGCAACAGATGAAAATGGCCTTTTCTCACTACTCGTACAGCCTGGAGATGTCCTGATCTTCACCTACGTAGGCTACCAATCACTTCAATATCCAATCAATGCTGAGCTTCAGGATACCATCTTGGTGGAATTAATCAGCGACAATACGCTTGATGAGCTCATCATTGCTGAAAGTCGCTATGATTTTGAGTCCTTAAGCACCATACACCTGACCGGAAAGGACTTTGAATCCTTACCTGTACTATTGGGTGAAGTAGATATGATCAAATCAATCCAACTGATGCCTGGGGTACAGGGAAGTGGAGATGGCGCTGGTTTATTCGTAAGGGGAGGTGGTACAGACCAAAACCTTACCCTTGTTGATGGCATTCCCATTTACAATTTCAATCACATTTTTGGATTCTTCTCGGTATTTCAGGCCGATATCATTGACAATGTGTCCCTAATCAAAGGAGGATTTCCTGCACGCTTTGGAGGCAGGCTGTCCTCCGTGATAGACGTCAAGCTGAAAAATGGTGACAACAAAGAAATAGGAGGCAATGCCACCATCGGATTACTTACTTCGAATGTGCTGCTCGAAGGGCCATTGAACAAAGGCAAAACCAGCTTTTTGCTCTCTGGAAGGAGAACGTACATCGATATCTTGACAAAGCCATTCAGAAACAATAACCCAGATGAACCTCAGCAGGATTTCTTCTTCCAGGATGGCTCGCTGAAGCTGACGCATCGTTTTTCTGATAAAGACGACCTGTCATTCTTCATTTATGGTAGCAATGACAACCTGAAATCAACTTATACTGAGGAACCTTCACAAAGTATTAATGAGTTGTACAATGCACATCTGCGGTGGGGAAACGAACTAGCTGGGGTTACCTGGAACAGGGCTCATAGTAGCCGTTTTGGTTCGGTAGTAACATTGGGCTCCAGTTCTTTCCGCCTGAAACTAGATCAGGAGGTCACGGTCGAAAATGATAATACCAATACCAGCGAAGAAACCGAGTGGCAATATGAATCAGGTGTTCGAGATCTGTCTGCAAGAGTTGATTTCAATTGGCAACTACTAGATCAGTATACCATAAGGTTTGGACCTGGCCTCATCAGCCATGATTTCCATCCCGGTCAGTTTACCCTGAAAAGTAGATCCTTTGATGATGCCATTTCTGGTGCTTCAGAAGTCCGTACAACCGAGACCACTTTCTACTTGGAAAATGAAGCGAAACTGCTCGAAAAATTGAGTGGAAATTTAGGAGTTCACTATTCAAAGCTATTCACTGAGGGTGAGCAGTATGATTTTTTACAACCCAGAATATCAATAAGTTATGCCATCAATAGTCAAACAAAAGTTCAAGCCACCTATGCGGAGATGGCCCAGTTCATGCATCTGCTAACCAATGGAGGTGGCGAACTACCTACCAACTCCTGGATACCGGTCACGGAGCAAGTGACACCACAGCTGGCTACACAATGGTCGATGGGGGGATCGGGTACGCTCCTGGGTTTTGATTTGAACATCGAGTTCTACTATAAAGACATGGAAGGTATCGCTGGATTTAGAGATGGCGCACCTTATCTCAATACCAATGACAACTGGGAGGAAATGATCATTCGAGGAGATGGCTTTAGCTACGGAAGTGAACTTCTAATCCAACGCAAAATAGGACCCATTACAGGATGGCTGGGCTATACCTGGTCTAAAACACGGCATCGCTTTGCAGAATTAAATGGCGGTGAATATTTCCCGTTCCGTTTTGACAGAACACATGACATCAGCCTGGTGATGCAGCATTCAATAGACAAACATGTATCCGTATCCGCTACCTGGGTATATGGAACGGGCAATGCCATCACCTTGGCACAAAGCAGGTATCTGCGTTTTTCACCGACAAGCAAAGATTGGTTGGAAACCGACTATGTGAATGATGGACTTGAGAACTTCAACGAACGTAACAGCTCCCGGATGAGAGCTTATCACAGGCTAGACTTGGGGATGTCTGTACGAAGGGAAAAGAAGGGAAGGTTGAGGATCTGGAACTTTGGGTTCTACAACTTCTACAACAGAAAAAATCCCTTTTACATCACCGCTCAGACGGATTACAGTGGCGGTCGTGAATGGGTGGAGCAAAGTCTGTTTCCACTATTGCCATATGTCAATTACAAATTTCACTTTTGATGAAGCGGACGCTGTACATATTGACCATGCTCATGATATCCTGCACTACACCTGTGGATATCACAGAGTCAGACTTCATACCCAAAATGGTAGTAGGAGGCGTATTCACACCAGGTGAGCCCGTTAGGGTATTGATTTCGCCGGAAAGAGATATCCTGAGTGTTTTAGTACCAGAAGACCACATATCAGGCGCTTCAGTTGCTCTGAACCAAAATAATCAGGAAATCACCATACTGGTGGAAAAGAGGAATGCATTGGACTCGACCATAATAGATCCAGGAGCTTATGAGGCCTCGGGTTTAGATGCGACGATCATTGAGATGGGCAGTACCTATGAAGTGACTATTAGCAAGGCTGGATATCCTAATGCACGGGCCATGGTCACGATACCAAGTGTGATTCCTGTATTTAACGTAGACACTTCATACGTCACCAGGTTTGGTGGAGAATTCACGCTGAATGTGGTGATCTTAATTCCCGAGGTAGTTAGTGAGGCATACTATCAACTTTATACTGTGTTAGAGTTTGGGGAATATGAATCTGATTCTATAACGCGTTTGATAGATACTACTTTACCAACAGTGGAGAGCTTCAAGCTAGAAGACCATTTATTAGATGACTTACTGTTTGAGGACGGTAAAATTCCTAACGACAGGAAAGTCAAACTGAGATTGCCATTGCCGAACGTACGGTCCTTACGGGAAGGACCTGGTCCGACGTTCACGATGGAACTACGCAATTTATCGGAGGAGTACTTTAGGTACCTGGACACATCGCTGCTGCAGGAGCTACAGTCAGGAGATCCATTTTCCCAGCCGGTGAATGTATTCTCCAATGTAGAAGGAGGGCTGGGCATCGTAGGGAGCTACACGAAATCGTCAGTGGTGATTACCGTAGATATTGAATGAACGTTATTGAAGATCATAAAAGAGTTGGAATG
>CAZZHO010000213.1:0-7082 GCA_964653795.1 uncultured Roseivirgaceae bacterium
TGGAAAAAGTAGATGTTACCAAGATCATACAGCCAGGTATCGACATTTTCGGTATCACGCTGATGGAGCCAGTCACGGTAATTACCAACTTGTTTATTTCAGTCATGTGTTTTTACGCCTACCACCGAATGTCCAAGGACGGTGAGAAAGGCAAGACCTATGTGTTCTTAAAGTACTATTTCCTGCTCATGGGCATGGCTACAACATGGGGAGGTTTTATTGGTCATGGGTTTTTGTACGCTGTGGGCGAAGAGTGGAAGTTGGTCGGTTGGATCATCAGTATGGTCGCGGTGGGTTTGATTGAGCGATCCTCCATTAAATATGCCAATAGGTTGGTTTCTAAGAAGCTAGGGGACTTTTTCTTGATATTGAATATTGTGGAGTTGGTGATTCTAATAGGCTTTGTGGTGTATTCGCTGCATTTCAGATACGTTGAATTCCATAGTGCCTATGGTTTTATTATAGTGGTATTTGGCTTTCACACATTCGTATATGTAAAAACTAAGGACTTGGGCAGTCTTGAAATGATCTACGCCACGGTTGCTCTACTTATCGCTGTTTACATTTTTAACAAGCCGGTGATATTGCACACTTTTTTCAACCATCGGGACTTGGCGCATATATTCATGTTGCTTGGTGCGTACTTTCAGTATCGCAGCTACTTGAAACTTGGGCAATTCAAAGGGGAATTGGCCAAAGCTTGATATGGCTGACGATATTTTTTCAGGCCTAAGGTCACAGGTGTCAAAGTTGGTTCCGCTTACTGATGAGGAATGGTCCTTGTTTAGGACAAACTGGGAGCCCAAGGAACTGGAAAAAGGAGAGGTCGCTACGCAAATTGGCGATGTAGAGAACTACTTCTATTATGTCCATGAAGGAGTCATTCGAGGGTATGCTATCAAAGAAGGAGAAGATGTGAGTATTGGTTTTTCTTACAAAGGAGACTACTCAGGAGCTTATGATTCTTTGCTATCTAGGACGCCTTCGGAGTGGTGCATGCAGGCAGTAACGAAAACATCCACTTTGAGAATTTATTTTGAAAGGCTTCACGAGCTTTTCGACCAACACAAGAATTTTGAGCGCTGGGGTAGATTGTTCAACGCTCAGATGCTCATGCTTATGTCGAAAAGACAGGTAGAGTCCAGGTCATTCTCAGCTGAAGAGCGCTATGATCGCCTCATGAATCAGAGTCCACATCTTTTCCAGTTGGTTCCTCAAAAGCACATTGCCTCATATCTTGGCATGACAGCTGAAACGCTCAGTCGGCTCAGAAAACGGCATGACTGATTTCTTGATCCAGATCAATGTGACGAAGATTCGTCCTTATTTCCTTTGAAGGAAAAAGGGAAAGGTTATGACAAACTCAGAATTCATCCAAATCCTAAAAGGCCAGACACAAGAGCTATATGGTCTTTTGAGCGAGCTAGAAAGTGTTCCTGCCGAGCTTAGAATCACATCTCCTTATGAAGGCAGCTGGACTGTGGCGCAATGTCTCGACCATATGAATATTGCGACAGAACTATACCTTGATCAGCTGGAAGAAAAGCTTTCTAACCTGAAACCTGCAAAAACGGAAGTTTATAATGGAACCTTCTTAGGGGGATACTTTTCGAAATCGCTGGCACCGACTGAAAAGGGCGATATCAAGAGCAAAATGAAGACAATGAAAGTCTTTGTACCCGACGATCAACCAAATTACCAGCAGGTCGCGAGTCGTTTTAAGAAAAATCTAGGTCGCTATGAGCAAATCTTAAAGGTTTGTGAGGGTATGAACCTTAGGTCATTCAAAGTCACGACAGCACTTGGGCCGATTCTTAAGTTTTATGTTGGAGATGCGATGAAGTTTATTCAAGCGCACAACCTGAGACATGCCCAGCAGATCCGAAATATCCTATCTGTAGTACGAGAACCAGCGATTACGTAATTCACGCAAAGATCTAAACCCACAGATCACAGAGAAATCTTAGGAGTTGAAGTCTGAGTTTTGAGTAAAAGATTCAAAGCTTATGAAGACGCTGGCATCCATTTTCATCCTGTTATCAAGTGTTGGTGTGGAATTACCTACAAACGAGCCGAATTCCCCAAACACAGTACTACACATCCTGGAGGAGGTGAGATTAGGTAATACACCATTCGTGGAAGACTACTTTTTAGCCAGGGGCTTTGAGACAATAGCAAAAGGGCAACTAGCTGTGAACGGCGGGATAGCGGTTGATTCATTGGTCATGTATAATGAAGAGTCCCTTGAGTATCTAAGCCTTAGAACAGTAGACCTGGATTATCTAAAGAATATTGAGTTGATGATGACCTTAGCTAGTAATGGCGAAAGCTGGCAACACACCATCAATGAATTGATGCAGGATAACACCCTGGACCTTGAAAGTGGTGACATTGAACAAGAGGCATTATTCGTGGACAATAGAAAAATACTTATTGAAGATGCTCGATGGAGAAAGCCTACTTACAGTCAGTTTGAAAGGACCAAGAAATATCAGCTTACGAAGCTGGATGGTTATATAGACTTTCACATCAAGGAAATAGTACCTAAGCAATACGAGATTGTGCTGGAAGACCAACTGGTGACCTCTTCGAATTAGCCGATTCTACTCCAGTTGACGGCCGTCCTTTTCTGTGATTGAATATGACTTTTAATGATCCGGTTCTTGGGTAGGTTGAGTTCAGGGTCTTCATCAGTTAATTGTTGGGCAGCATCCCTGGCGATCTGAAGTATCCTGCCATCAGCTCCCAAGTCAGAAATGAGTAAATCCAACGCACCGCTTTGTTGGGTTCCCATCATATCACCAGGACCTCTCAGCTGCATGTCGGTCTCGGCGATTTTGAAACCGTCATTGGTTTCTACCATGATATTTATTCTGGCTCGTGCTTCCTTGGTTAGTTTATCTCCTGTAATCAAAAGGCAATAGGACTGTTCAGCACCACGACCAACTCTCCCCCTCAACTGATGAAGTTGAGATAGGCCGAATTTTTCAGCATTTTCTATGATCATGACAGACGCATTGGGAACATTGACCCCAACTTCGATGACGGTAGTGGCCACCATTATTTTGGTCTCTCCTTTTACAAATCGCTGCATCTCATAGTCTTTGGCATCTGCCTTCATTTTTCCATGAACAATGGACACTGGCATTTGTGGAAAACGACGACATACACTTTCATAGCCATCCATCAAGTCTTTATAATCCAGCTTTTCTGATTCCTCAATGAGTGGATACACAATGTAGACTTGCCTTCCTTTCTCAATCTCTTTTTCGATAAAACCAAAAACCTTGAGCCTGTGGGCATCTCTAAAGTGTTGAGTTTGAATCGGTTTTCTGCCTTTCGGAAGCTCATCAATAATGGAGATATCGAGATCTCCGTAGAGCGTAAGTGCTAAAGTTCTTGGAATGGGCGTGGCAGTCATCACGAGAATGTGTGGATACACCTCAGGGTTTTTATTCCAAAGCTTCGCTCTCTGGGCGACGCCAAACCGATGCTGTTCATCTATTACGGCAAGTCCAAGGCTTTTGAATTGTACCTTATCTTCAATCAAGGCATGGGTGCCTACCAAAATATCAATTTCGCCACTTTCCAATTGCTCGTGCAACACATTGCGCTCGGACTTTTTAGTAGAGCCAGTCAGTTTAGCCACTTTCACCCCAAGAGGAATCGCGAGCTCCTGTAATCCTTCAAAATGTTGATCAGCCAATATTTCTGTAGGCGCCATGAAAGCGCATTGCATGCCATTCCCAATGGCGATTAACATGCAGAGAAAAGCGACGATGGTTTTGCCACTGCCTACATCTCCTTGCACCAGTCGGTTCATTTGCTTGCCAGACCGGAAGTCCTGGTAAACCTCTTTGATGACCCGTTTTTGTGCATTTGTCAAGTCGAAGGGTAGGTGGTCGGAGTAGAATTGATTCAACAATTCACTTTGCGTGAAAATAGCTCCCTTGAATTTTTCTCCACGTCCAATTTTCAACTTGATGAATCGTAGTTGTATGAAAAAAAGCTCTTCAAATTTCAATCGATATTTCGCCTTCTGTAGGACATCATGGTCTTTGGGGAAGTGGATACTTACTAAGGCCGTTTTCTTATCAATGAGTTGGTATTTGTTGAGGATGTGATCCGGTAACGTTTCCCGGATATGGTTCATGCTCTCAATGAGCAGCATTTTCACCATCTGATTGATGGTTCTACTTTCTATGAATTTCCTCTTGAGCTTTTCGGTGGTGGAATAAACTGGTTGAAGGCTGACCCCTTTTAGCGATTTTTCTGTCGCTGGTTCCACTTCGGGATGGGCCATATTCCAAACGCCATTGAACATAGATGGCTTCCCAAACACCACATACTTTACCCCAACTTGAACCCTTTGCTGAATCCACTTTATGCCCTGAAACCACACCAACTCCATTTTTCCAGTTTCGTCCTGAAATGTTGCTTTGAGTCGTTGCTTTCTTTTCATTCCGATTAGTTCAAAGCGGGTGAACTGACCGACTATTTGCATATTACTCAGTGAGTTGTTCAGCTCAGAGATCTTGTAGAATTTCGTTCTGTCCTCGTATCGGAAAGGATAGTACTGAATCAGATCCGCATAGGTGTAGATATTTACTTCTTTTTCCAGTATTTCAGCTCTTTGAGGGCCGACACCTTTCAGGTAGACAATACTCTTGGAAAAAAACTCGGACATGCTTAAAAATAATACTCGCTGCTAAGAATCAGGCTGATCCTTCCATTCGAGCGTATTAAGCATGTGGATGATGTCATTTTTGATGAAATCTATGGCAGGGCGCAACGAATCGTTTTTCTGGGCAAGCTTAAAATAAAGAGCCCCTCTTAAAAAATGCTGCGTGCTGTCAGTAATGTGAAACTGGAACTGACTGGGCACCTCGCCTTCTAACTCGGTTACAGATGCCACATTACCACTTTTCAATACCAGGATTTTTTCTTCGATCGCATAGGCTTTGATGTTGTGTTTGGAAGTCAACCTATAGCTATCGTTGAGATATTCTTCTTTCACCGCATCGTTGATAATAGGCTTATAAGTAATCTGTACATTGGCATCGAAGTACGGATAGAATATGTCGACCCAATACTTTTCAGTGATCCAGGATGTATCGGCGAATAGCTTTGCGTGTTGAGAGTATTCAAAGGTGTATGGTAAAGTGTCAGGCAAAGATTGATAAGTCGCTTCTGGCAGCAGTATCCGGTTGTAACCTTTTGGTTTAGGAAGATAGTCTTGTTGGCAAGCCATCAACACAGTAAAAGCACAACAGAGTAGAACCGAGTATCTCATCTTTCTATAAAAACCCTCACTCGCTTAATTCTCTTCTGATCTACGGCGACAATGGTGAAATAGTATGCACCATATCGAATTTTTTCACCTGCTTTTGGAAGCTTTTGATTGATTTCGAGGATCAGTCCACCCAGTGACTCACTTTCTCCTTTAATATCGTCAAATACATCTGACTCCTCCTGAATCACCTTACAGAAATCATTTAATGATGTTTTGCCTTCGAATACATAGGTGTTTTTGTCAAGCTTGTTATAAGTAACATCGCTATCCTCGTCAAATTCGTCGTTGATCTCGCCAACAATTTCCTCTATGATATCTTCTAGTGTGATCAAACCCTCTAGTCCACCATATTCATCTACCACTATGGCCATGTGCACTTGCTTTTCCTGAAAGTCTTTGAAAAGGTCATCTATTTTCTTGCTTTCAGGCACATAATAAGCTGGACGAAGAAGTGTTTGCCATTTGAAATCGTCTTCTTTATCGAGATGAGGAAGAAGATCTTTTATGTAAAGGATTCCCTCAATTTTGTCTATCGTTTCTGAATAAATAGGTATCCGAGAATATCCCTTCTTATTCACCTGATCCATCAAATCATGGAAGTCTGTTTCGGTATCCAACGCCGTGATATCCATTCTGGACTTCATTACCTGTTTAACAGAGAGCGTTCCAAAATTGACAATACCTTTTAAAATCCCTCTTTCTTCTTCAGTGGTCTCCTCAACACCAGTAATCTCCAAGGCCTGATTCATCTCGTCTACTGATAGATTATACCCTTTCTTCTGAATTCGTCTTTCTACCACCGAGCTAATAGAGATTAGAAACCAGGAAAGTGGTTTGAAAAGCTTTGAGCTGAACAGCAATAGAGGAGAGGTCATTCTTGCGAAATCATAACTCCGCGAGGAGGCAAATACTTTTGGGATAATCTCCCCTAGAAATATGATAAAGACGGTGACAATGGTAGTAAGGACGATCAGGATCAAGCCAGATGCATTTTTACCTCCTACGATCTGCCAGGTGACATAAGTCGAGATTGTCACAATCAGGATATTGACAAGATTGTTAAGAATCAAAATAGTGGCCAAAAGTCTGCGCGGCTCAGACATGAGGGTTACAGTCTTGTTGTCTCTTGCCACGGAAGAAGACTTCATTTGGTCCAACTCATCATCAGTCAGTGAAAAGAAAGCTACTTCTGACCCTGATACAAGGCCTGAGAGAAATAGTAAGAGTGCCAAAAGGCACCCATTCAACAAGAAGAAGGTAACTGGCACTCCCTGGAGGGCCAGCAAAATCGACGGAGGGTCGTCAGGAGATGCTACCAAGGACGGTGGTTTTGGTGAAACTTAGAACGGAAGGTCATCGCTAACATCACTTTCCGTTGTAGCACTACTCTGTTGAAGCCCAGAATAGTCCTCAGATGTAGGCATTGGTGCTTGTGAACTGCCAGTATTACCTGATCCACCACCCAACATGCTCATGTTGTCCCCTACTATTTCAGTAGTGTATCGGGTGATACCATCTTTTTCCCAGGATCTGGTTCGAAGCTTTCCTTCGACATAAACTTGGTCACCCTTTTTCAAATATTTTTCGGCTACTTCGGCAAGACCTCTCCATAGTACTATGTTGTGCCATTCTGTAGTTTCTCTTCTTTCTCCAGTATTTCTGTCTTTGTATGTTTCAGACGTGGCGACAGAAAAAGATGCTACTGCTGCTCCTGAATCCAAATGACGTACTTCCGGGTCTTTTCCAAGACGACCTACAATTATTGCCTTATTTACTCCAGCCATATATT
>CAZZHO010000214.1:0-6950 GCA_964653795.1 uncultured Roseivirgaceae bacterium
GCTTCGGGATCACGCATTACGGAATCCGCGTTGTATCCCAGCTTTGAGATTCTTTCTCTAATCTCTTCTACGGTTAGCTTGCCTGGCTTGAACTCTACTGTCACGACTTTATTCTCAAGATTAAGGTCTGCGTCCTTGATCCCTTTAGTGAAGGTCAGGTCGTATAAAATGGTCTCTTTGCACATCTCGCAGATGGCACTGGTTTTAATTTCCACTTTTTCTGTTGCCTGACTAAAGGCATTAAAGCCTCCTAGTAAGGTGAAAACGAAGATGAATTTTCTCATAATATGAAGTGCTAAAATTACTGTTTGATTTTGTATCTGAACCCTGCATAAACAACTCTTCCCGCAACTGGCCCCCAAACGATGGAAGCATCAAAATTGCTGCCAAACGGGTTTTCTGCATCTATCACAGGGTCTGTTTGTCTGAAGTCAAATAAGTTCTCTGAGCCCAGGTATATGCTGCCCCACCTGAATCCTCTGGAAACCTGAGCATTCACTAAAGTGTAGTTTGGGGAGAAGGCATCTCGCTGAAATTCTGTTGGCTTATCAGCCGTGATGGGGAGTCTTTTCTGACCGATCCACTGTATGGTGGCATCTGCTTTCCATTTATCGTATTTGGTGGCATAGGCTATGTTTAAGAAAACCCTATCTCTTGCTACATATGGCACTCTTCGCAATGCTTGCAGCATGGTAGTCTGTACGTCATAGCGTTTGTAGGCTCCCTTCACGTCAAAAAACTCATTCAACTTCATGGAGCCTTCGATTTGAAAGCTGTGCGCAAAAGATTCTCCATCCAGATTGAAGATGATGATTTCGCTTGAGCTAAAATCCTGGTCCACTACCATCTGATTTTCGAAAGTGGTGTAGAAGTAGTCTCCTACTAGTCTCAAAGACCTGTCGCCAAAGGGCACTTCCGCTACGACGCTTCCTCCCACATTCCATGATTCTTCAGGTTGAATCTCTTCCAGCAATACAAGATTTCTGGAGGATACGAGAAAGCCATTGTTCTCAGTGATCACATTGGGGGTACGAAAACCTTTGCCGGCGGCAGCTCGCACTGTCAAACCTTTTACAAGTTCATAGCGGGCATGGGCTCTTGGCGTATAGAAAGTGCCATAGAGGTTATGAAAGTCTACTCGCTGGCCCAGGACAAGACTAAATCTATCACTGGGCAGGTAGCTGTATTCGAAATAAGCTCCTGGTACTATTTCTTCCCTTCTTAATGTCAGGTCAATGTATTGCTCATCAAAATCATCATATAAGAAGCTAGCGCCTGTTTTATACTGATGAAAAGTAGTGCCGATGATATTTTGGTAGATCAGGTTTCCGTAGAGCGTCTTCTCGGTTCCCTCATACTCATTGCGACCATATCCTGCATCAATTTGCTGGATAGAACCTGAGTAGATAAAGCCCAGCCCTTGGTAAGGTTTACGCGGGAAAAGAACGCCCGTCTTACCAAAGACTTCAAATCTGGTCGTGTTATTGGAAAACCCATAGACAGAAGAAGTTTGATGGTCATCTCCAAAGTCAAAACCTGCCTGCCCCCCTGCTTTCAGGTCTCTCATGAAATTGAACCCAATTTGAGATTGAATCCTGTCTCCGTCATACTTATAGCGATTCATGACATTGATCTGACGGGATTTCGGCAGGTCCAGGAAACCATCATCGTTTCGATCAATCTCGGTAGTGAGATTATCAGCATGCAGCAGTAATCCCATAGACCATTTATCATTCAAGGGTGTAGCATGATTCAAGTTCAGCTCCTGTCGGCCAAATGAGTTGATGTATCCATTTACATAAAGCTTTTCAGAGATCTCTGGTTTCTTGAATTCCAGATTGATCTGTCCGCTCATGGATTCGTATCCATTGACAACAGATCCTGCTCCCTTACCCACATCTATGGATTGTATCCAGGTGCCCGGGACAAAGCCCAATCCATACCGGCCTGTCAATCCTCGCACCAGCGGCACATTCTCCCGATTAATTTGGACGTATCGGCCGTCTAGTCCAAGCATGCGAATAACCTTGGCACCGCTCACAGCATCACTGAAAGAAACATCTACGGAGGCGTTGGTCTCAAAGCTCTCAGAGAGGTTGCAGCAGGCTGCTTTCGTTAATTCGGATTCCAGGATGATTTCATTGTGCCTTGGTTCCAGATCGTCGAAGAATGTGGATTCTGATTCTACCACCACCGCATTGAGCTCCTCAGCAGATTCGGCCAGCATAATGTGGAGCTGTGCTTTATCTACCTCTATAGTGTCCGTTTTGTAACCGATAAAGTCTATCACGAGCTTACTGCCTATGTCAGTATTGATTTTGAAGAACCCTTGTAGGTCTGTTACAGCTCCATCAGAGGTGCCCAAAACCCGCACGGTCGCGCCTATCAACGGCTCATGACTTGGACTCATCACGTGCCCTTGAATACTTTGGCTTATTGAGACCAAAGACGAGAGTCCTAAAAAAATGAATAAAAGTGTTCGAAACATATGTTGCTTAAAGTCTTAAATGATTGAAATGGGAATAGCAATCCACTATGATTGTGGTTCGCTGGCTCTATGAGCGCCTTTTCAACAGACTTATAGCAAGAATGACTGCACAGAGACGGGAATGTCCTGTGCAATTAATGGGGGCTTGTAGTTGAGGTATCGGTTCTGTTTTTCGTTGCCATTTTCTAATAGCAGCTCTTTAACTGTAACAACTAGAAAAGCAGAAATTAAATGGTACTTGCCAGTAAGGTCAATTTTCGTTAGTTGGTTTTGCTGCTCGTCATCTACTTGGTAGACCTCCGACGTATTTTCGCAGCAATCCATATCTGATTCACTTTCCTGACCTGCCAGCTCAAAGCAATTTGGAGCATGTGTTTGAATGGCCACACTCCTCAATTGGCCCATGCAATAGTGTTTGTGGATACTCACACCTGTGGTAGCCACCAGCATCAATGCTGCCAATAAAACACTCGATATTTTGCGTAGCGCCAACATCAATTACAAAGATACGGATTTTGGAGACTGTGGGTTATCAAGTTATTCAGTGACAAGCCTTATTGTACTTTTTCAACTTGAAATAATTGTACGGCAGAGGAGTAATGAAACCTACTACCAAAGCAGGGACCAACGCCAGCCAATACCAGATGTCATTGAAGGCCGCCTTACCTCCGGTGATCATAAAGTCTGTTCCTGTCATGGCCAGTTCCATGGCCACCATGGAAATGAATGACATCCCAAATGCTGTTTTTAGTGCGAATGTCCATCTGAAGTGCTCGCGGTACTTCAGGAGTACTGTTTCAAGTGTGATGGAAGTGAGCAGTCCTGCGATGATGGCTAAAATCATCATCCAGACCATAGGCGTTTCAGGATAAAAGGCTTGTAAGAAAAACACCATTCCAAAGTCACCAATCGAACAGCCAATCAGGCAGTTGAGCGTATTGAAGGAGGCTCTTTTCCAAACAGGCATATCCATCCAGAAAGGGGTCTTTTTTCCCACTACATTGTAACCAGCTCCCTGAAGTACACTTGCCAGATGCGCTTCTGACAATCCTTCACCATGTGCGGTGACGGTTTTCACCGCAGGTTCAAGATCGACAGACCAATTTGTAATAATGTCATCACCGTCTAGTTTAGGTTGGATGGTTTCTATGCATCCCTGGCAATGGATATCGGTTTCTACTGTAATCGCATTCATAAGCATTGCATTTACACTTACAAATTACGAGCATCACCCCTGTTCAGGGTTTATACAATTTTCGGAAAGATGTATATGATTGTCTTAAAGCTCGTCTAGTGGCTTACGAAGCGGTTTTCTTAGCTTCTTGAATTCACTGGGTGACATCCCGGTAACCTTTTTAAACTGGTTAGAAAGGTGCTGCACACTGCTATAGCCTAATTCATGAGCAATCTGGCTGGAATTCAATTCATCGTAGACCAGCAGCTCCTTTGCTCGTTCCACTCTTTGAAGAATGGTGTAACGTTCAATGGTGAGGCCCTCTACAGATGAGAATAGTTGGCTTAGGGTCTTGTAATCCTTTCCCAATTGCTTTTCCAGATAAGTGGAATTATTCGTTTCCAGATGATCCTCCTTTCTATGGATTAAGTCAATGATGGTCTTCTTGACGCGTTCAATCAATAGGCTGGATTTATCTTCCAAAAGCTCAAAACCCCTCGCAGCTAAGCGGTCTTTCACGACCACCTTTTCATTGGAGTTGAGTGGCTCTTCCAGCACCACTTCTCCTAATTGTAGTGATTGTATGGCGATACCAGCATTCTGGAACTCTTCTTCCACCGCCTCAATACACCGATTACAAACCATGTTTTTGATGTGAAGACTTGTCATGTAAGTAATGCCTGCATAGCAATTGCAATATCTAGGAAAATGAATTTGATCTGAAATAGGTTCATCTCTTGAACATCGAGATACTAGATAAATGTGCTTTTTTTAATGGGCTGGTATTCCATAATCCCGCTCGATTTTGGTATTCCTACTTTTTTCTCAAATCTTAGAGATACAACATTTGACCTGAATTATATGAAAAGGAGAAAGGCCATTCAGAACATGGCAATAGTATCTTCTAGCCTTCTACTTCTGCCTGGATGTCAGGTTGGGGAGTCACTACCAACTTATACAAATATTCCTTTAGAAGGCGATGATCGAAAGTTTTTGAAGCGCATGATCAATGCCATCTTACCGCAGGGAGAGAATCCTGTTTCCACCCCAGAGACCACTTCTCATTTTATCCTGACAATGGTCAATGATTGCTACAAGCCTGAGGAGATTACCAAGTTTGTTCGGGGTATGAAGTTATTCGAGCAGCATATTAAGGATGATTATCAGGAATCATTTCAGGAGATGAACGACAATCAATATGTGCTGCTATTTACAGAGGTCACAAACTCGCCCATTTTTCCTAAGTCGATGAAGTACTTTTTGTCTACGACAAAATCGCTCACTGTTAGACACTACACTACGTCGCAATACTTCTTGAAGGAAAAGATGGACTGGGAATTTGCACCGGGAAGGTACCTGGGTTTTGAAATGAGGAAGGAGAAAACAGCATAGACATGGCACGAAAGAATGATCATCAATTTGATACGATTGTAATAGGCGCTGGTATGACCGGGGGCTGGGCGGCTAAGGAATTTTGTGAAAAAGGCAAGAAGACTTTGCTGCTGGAACGGGGAAGAAATGTTGAGCATATAAAGGATTATCCTACCACCAATATGCAACCCTGGGACTTCAAACATAGAAGACAGCTGTCCCACAAAGACAAGGCTGAAAACCCAATTGCCAGTCGGTGTTATGCATTTAGAGAAGATACAACGCAGTTTTTCGCTAAAGATGACCATCATCCTTATATCCAGGAGAAACCATTTGATTGGTTGAGAGGCTATCAGGTAGGAGGAAAATCTATTATGTGGGCTCGGCAGGTGCAGCGATGGAGCGAGTTTGATTTTGAAGGTCCTGCCAGGGATGGATTTGCCGTGGACTGGCCAATTAGATATAAAGACCTGGCAGAATGGTATACTTATGTGGAGCGCTTTGTAGGTGTTTCTGGCAACAAAGATGGTTTGGATGTCTTGCCAGATGGCGATTTTCTGAAAGCCTGGGATACCAATTGGGTCGAAGATCACTTCAAGGAGGTTGTAAAAGAAAACTATAAGAATCGCCATGTCATTTATTCTCGATGTGCGCATCTAACTGAGACCAAACCGATTTTCCAACAGCAGGGTAGAGGTCTTTGTGTGAGTCGCGCAATTTGCGAGCGGGGCTGTCCATACGGTGGGTATTTCAATGCTAACTCTACGCTTATTCCCTGGGCAATGAAAACGGGGAACCTAACCCTTCGACCTAACTCTGTGGTACACTCCATCATTTATGATGACGCTAAGCAAAAAGCAACGGGGGTGAGGGTAATTGATTCCGAAACTAAAGAAGCTACTGAGTATTATGCGGATGTCATCTTTTTGAATGCCGCTACCCTTAATACCAATCTGATTTTGCTCAATTCTACTTCAGGGAGGTTCCCAGATGGCTTAGGAAATGACAATGGCTTGCTTGGGAAATACATTGGATTCCACAATTATCGAGGGGTTATCAACGGCACGTATGAAGGCAATCCAAACTGGACTACAGAAGGCAGACGGCCTACAAGCAGTTACTTGCCGAGATTTAGAAATGTATACAAGCAGGAAACAGACTTTTTGCGAGGCTACGCTGCTGGGTTTGGAGCCAGGCCTGCAAGACCTGTAAATAGCGATGGCTTCGGAGCTACTTTATTGGAAAACCTAAATCAGACAGAAGAGAATGGCGTTTGGTATGTGAACTCGCATATGATGGGGGAGACCATTCCAAAAGAAAGTAACCAGGTAAGCCTGAGTGCTGATCAGAAAGATCAATGGGGAATCCCGTTGCTAAAGGTGGATATTGATTACGACGATAACGATGAGAAGATGCTGCAAGATTATTTCGAGCAGTTTAGTGAGATGTTCGAAAAGGCTGGCTTCCAGAATATTTCGACAAGAGATAATGGCCGTAATCCTGGAAATGATATCCATGAAATGGGCGGCGTTAGGATGGGTAAGGATCCCAAGACTTCAATGTTGGACAAGTGGAACAGAATGCACAATTGTAAGAATGTGTATGTGACGGATGGCGCATGTATGACGAGCATGTCTACCCAAAATCCTTCACTGACTTTCATGGCGTTGACCGCTAGAGCAGCAAATCACGCTCTGGAAAACTGGGAATAGCTTTTTCAGAAACATGCTTTGTCATTTCTTTGTGTGAAAGCGCCTTGAATGAATGATGCTGAGATAAATGAAAAGCTAAGGGCAGGTCATAAGAAGGCCTTGCAATGGCTTTTTGATCAATACTATACTCAGTTGGTTCATTATGCTTTGAAGATCACCTCTGATCCGGAAGCCTCCGAAGAAATAGTCCAGGATGTTTTTGTGG
>CAZZHO010000215.1:0-6908 GCA_964653795.1 uncultured Roseivirgaceae bacterium
TTGATCGTTTTGAGCGAAAAAAAATCCTGCTATTCTTTTATGCGGGTTTTGTATTCGGACTCATTTGCTGCGCACTATCGCAGAGCTTTTACCTCCTATTAGCGTCAAGGGTAATTACAGGAATTTCGGGAGGGCTGGTTGGAGCTATAGGTCTAACGATCATCGCCGACCTATTTCAAATGAATCAGCGTGGAAAAGCTATGGGCTTTATTCAAATGGCGTATGCAATAGGACAAATTGGGGGCTTGCCATTAGCCATGTACTTATCCAGCCAATTCTCCTGGCAGGTCTCTTACCTGTTTATCATAGTGGTAGGGATTACCTCTTGGGTTCTTTTAGCAAGTATTATGAAGCGTTTATCCGACCACCTCGCATTAACTCGTGAAGAAAAACCACTAACACATGCGATTAACACTGTTGGGAAGAAACGGTACTGGTTTGTTTTTGGAAACAACATAGCAGTGGTGTTAGGAGATATGACACTCATGACATTCAACACTGTCTACATGACCAAAAACCTCGGACTTTCCCTTGATCAGATACCTTTGGTTTACATGTCCATCGGGGCGGTCGGGGTTGCCTTTGCTCCTCTCTGGGGAAAATTGTCCGATCAGTTGGGGAAGGTTAAAGTGTTTACCATAGGATCGATACTGTCCATGATTTCATTGATCTGCTACACCCAGATGGAGTTCTATGATTTATGGGTCGTACTTGTGCTTCATATTATCCTATTCATTGGAATAAATGCAAGAATGGTTTCGTCAGCGTCGTTGGGCATGAGTATTCCTGAACCTGCAGATCGTGGCACATTTATGACGTTTGATGCTTCCCTTCAACAAGCTGCTGCAGGATTTGCTTCAATTATTGCAGGATTCCTAGCCATCACCTCCGAATCCGGTGCATTGATTAACTTCCATGTAATTGGCTGGATTGTTTGTACACTCATGTTGGTTACTATTTTGTTGATGTGGAGAATTAATCAATTGACTATTCATTAGTGGCTTTCACTGCTTATTTTTAGTCAACAATTCGTTGACTTGGCCACTCAAAAATCCATAGCGGTACTTCCTTTTGAAAACCTGAGCTCTGACCCTGAGAATGAATACTTTTCGGATGGGATGACAGAAGAGATCATCAATGCGCTTACACGCATCGAGGGGCTCAAAGTAACGGCAAGGACTTCCTCTTTTGCCTTTAAAGGGCTGAAGGAAGATGTCCGCATCATTGGCAATAAGCTAGGCGTTTCTGCTGTATTGGAAGGTAGCATTCGGAAAGCAGGAAATCGAGTTAGGATAACCGCTCAGCTCATACGAACCGACAATGGTTTCCATTTTTGGTCGGAAAATTTTGATCGGGAACTTGAGGATATCTTCGAACTCCAAGATGAAATCAGCCTGTTGATTGCGGAGAAGATACGAGAAGATTTTGGTCACATAGAAATACAAGAGCATCTTGTAGTTTCGAAAACCTCCAGCAATGAAGCCTATGATCTTTATCTGAAAGGCATACAGCATTTCAAACGAAAAGACCTGGATGATATCAAAGCAGCTTTATCATCCTTTGAAGAAGCGGTGGCATTAGACCCTGACTTCTCTGAGGCGTGGGCATACATCGGGGAAACCTACATGCACTACACGGGCTTTAACCTGATCAGCCCAAAAGAAGGAATGAGCAAGGCTCGCCAAGCAGTTGATAAAGCGTTGGAAATAAACCCGCAAGAAGGACGCGCGCATAAGGCGTTGGCATATATTCATCTTTTTTACGAGCGCAATTGGAATCAGGCCATTGCATCCTACAACCAATCCATAGCCGGAGGTATGCCTGCTGATAATGATTTCGTTTCCTACTACTACATCTTCATTGAAAAAGACTACCAGTTGGCAATTGATGTAGCCAAAGAAACTGTCTCCAAAGACCCTTTGCACGTAATCAGCCATTGGCAATTGGGGCTGTGTTATTATTTCGCTCAACGATTTGAAGAAGCTTTGGCGGCTTTTAACCAAAGCCTGGAACTAGATCCAGATTTTGGCGAGTCGCTCCGATGGAAGGGGTCGGTACTGGCCTTTCTAGGAAGATTTGACGAAGCATTGGAAAATGTAGATCGTGCACTAGACATTACGAATGGAGAAGGGCTGGCTGTTTACGATCGGTTCAAAGTGAGGATTCTTTCCGGTGATGTAGATGGAATTGAAAATGAAATAGATGCACTGGAATATAGTGATCCATGCGATGCTGCAGAGCTTTACAGTTTACTCAAAAGACCTGAAAAAGCCGTTGAGTATCTAAAACTGGGAATGGAGGCAAATTCAATGATGCTTGTCACACTTAAACACTTCTGGGTTTGGGACAATATCAGAGAACATGAGGGCTTCAAGGAAATCTATTATAAGATGGATTTTTCTGACCATAAGGAACACAAAGCACACCCATCATCTTCACTTCTAGTGACTCCTACTAACAATTCATTGACTGAAAAAGAAAGTGATGAAATCTTATCTCAAATCAATGAACAAACAAGTGAGGAGTCAACCATTGTAGATCATAATCTCACGATGAGAACACTTGCCGAAAAGATCGATATTCACCCCAATAAACTATCGTGGGTGCTCAACGAGAAGATAGGCAAGAACTTCAATGAGTTCATCAATGACCTTCGACTTTCCGTCTTTCAGGAAAAGGCCATTGACCCTAAAAACAGTCACCTATCCATTCTTGGGTTAGCCTATGAAAGTGGGTTCACCTCCAAAACCGTATTCAATAATTTCTTCAAAAAGCAAACGGGGATGACCCCTAAGAAGTGGCTTTCAGATGCGAAGAAGTAAGTTGAGAATAAGGTTCTATTCAAGAAGAAAAAAAGTTCCGATTTTCATGTGGACGTGCGGTCATTTAATCTGAGACGAACCGCTCCTCGTCCCTTTTCAATTTTGAGTCATTATTCAACTTAGAAAAGCGAAAAGATGACACATCACAAATCGAAAAATTGCCCAAAAGATGATCGCAAGGTGACCATCATTGGTGTTCTTGTAGCTTTATTGTTATTGATGGGACAGGTATCCCGGGCGCAACAATTCTCACAAACCATAAAGGGAAATGTGAGAGATACGGATAGCCGTGAAGCACTTATTGGAGCTACGGTACAGATCATTGGGAGTGATCCTATTAAAGGAGCGATCACCGATGTAGACGGGAATTTTAAAATTACTGAGGTACCTGTGGGAAGAGTTTCACTTCAAGTGAGCTACACTGGATATGAATCCATGACCCTCCCTAATATCGTGGTAACATCCGGTAAAGAAGTGGTGCTAAATGCAAATTTGAGAGAATCTGCGCTTAAGCTAGCCGAGGTAGTAGTGACTGCTGATGAATCCAATGGGGAAACTCTAAATGAAATGGTACTGGTCAGTGGGCGATCCCTATCTACCGAAGAGATGGCGCGTATCACTGCTAGCTTCAATGATCCTGCTTTGATTACTACAAGTTTTGCTGGCGTAGCAAGTAGTGGTGACGGAGGGAATGACATCATCGTACGGGGTAACGCACCCAAATACCTACAATGGCAATTAGAAGGAATGCCGATCACAAACCCCAACCACTTTGCAGATCAAAATGCTGCCAATGGGACGACCAGTGCACTGAATACCAATTTGCTTGCTACATCGGATTTTTATACTGGTGCGTTCGATGCAGCTTACGGCAATGCACTTTCAGGAGTGTATGATATACGCTTTCGCAATGGAAACAATGAAAATAGAGAATTTATCTTCGGAGCAGGGCTGCTTGGTACTGACATCACTGCGGAGGGACCCTTTAGTAAGGAGTCTGGTGCTTCCTACCTTGTGAATTATAGATACTCTACCGCCACCGCTCTGGGAAAACTTGGGTTGATAGAAGTAGAAGGTGATCCCATTTTTCAGGACGCGGCTTTCAAACTCAACTTTCCGACACAAAAGGCAGGTACTTTTTCCTTGTTCGGATTGGGTGCTATGAGTGAGTTTAACCAGCCTGACGTAGATCCTCAAGACTGGACTACACCCGGCGTTGGGGGACTCGCAACTGAGGTAACTGAAGACTATCGCAAAAAGTCTTACCTGGCTAACTTGGGCTTAAGGCATGTATATGGTTTTAGCCATAGTAACTTCTTGGAGACCAGGATCGGTTTTTCTGCTGATGGTGTAGAGGACAATATCACGCAAGAGTCAGCAGCATTTCAGCGAAGAAACAGCTTCATCGGAGACCTTAACAATCTGACGTATCGAGCACAGGTGGACTATCATCATAAGTTAGACAGCAGAAACAAGCTACAAGTGGGTACTTATTATGCGAATGCTTCAACCAAAAACCGTCAGGTGATGCAGGATGCTTCAGACGAAGTGCCTATTCAAATGATTGACTTTGATGAAAATATCGGAATGCTTAGAAACTATGTGAGCTGGAAACATCGGATCAATAATGAGCTGACTCTGGTGGCAGGCTTACATAACACCAATGTGTTTTTGAACAATAATTCTACCCTTGAGCCTCGTCTGTCTGCTTCATGGGCTGCCACTGATCGATCTACTTTCAGTTTTGGTTACGGTATGCACAGTGCGATGGAAAGAGTGCATCACTACTTCGCTGAGGTGCCGGATATAGAAGGAAATATTCATCAGCCCAACAAAGACCTGGACTTGCTCAAAGCACACCATTTTGTAGCAGGCTATACCCGAAATATCAGACCAGACCTGCAGGCACGAGTGGAAGTATATTATCAATACTTATACAACCTCCCTGTAGCAGCTGACTCGAGCTACTTCGCTACCATCAATGAAGATTTGGAATTTGAATATACTGATTTAGTCAATGAAGGTACAGGTCGCAACTATGGTGTAGAAGTCACTATACAAAAGTTCTTCAGCAACAACTACTATTTCATGGTGAATGGCACCTGGTTTCAATCCAGATACACCGCGTTGGATGGAATCGAACGAAGCACACGGTTTGAAGGAGATTACTTACTCAATATCTTGGGTGGCAAAGAATTTACACAACTAGGCAAAAAGAAAAACAAGACACTCGCTTTAAATACACGTC
The DNA here is from genome assembly GCA_964653795.1 of uncultured Roseivirgaceae bacterium. Lineage (GTDB taxonomy): Bacteria > Bacteroidota > Bacteroidia > Cytophagales > Cyclobacteriaceae > JAWPMT01. The sequence continues at coordinate 5,071 of CAZZHO010000215.1, forward strand.
TCTTTATTGGAGGAGGTAAAAAGATTCTTCCTGTACTCAGAGACAACCAGGGAAATGCTGCGGTAAACCTTGAAAACAGAGAAGTATTCGACGTGAACAATGCATTTGTAAACGCCATAGAAGACATTTATAACCTCTCTATTTCGGCTTCTTACAAATGGGAAAAACCCAAAGCTACTCATGAGCTTCTCTTGAACATTGATAACATAACAAACAATAAAGGGAAGCTGACCGAATTCTATGATGCCGATGCAGCAAATGGCATTGGGCATACCACCCAGTTTGGAATGCTACCTAACCTGATGTACAGAATTTATTTCTAACAGCTAATGATGAACACACGGCTTTTAAAAACCAGCTGTATTTCAGCTCTTTCAGCAGGAGCCATTTATATCATTGGCTTTTTGGTGCTATTTACTTCGATGGCACCACTGATGGACGAAGCAAGTAGTACAACCACCAAGCTTGCGTTCCTTTTGGACAACCAGGTATTGTTTCAATCGTGGATCCTGTTGATCTACGTGGTTTTTGGTGTCATACTTGTATTTATTGTTCAGGGTGTGAGTTATTTAGCCACTTCATGGCTAAGTAGCACTGGTGCGATCTTTGGCTACATCTGGTCAGGCTTGGTGATCGCCAGTGGTATGGTGGCAATCGTTGGTTTGGAGGCTTCCGCTACCCTTTTTGAGCAAGACCCGCAGAAAGCAGCAGATTTTTGGGTGGTAATAGACACCATTCACAACGCATTAGGCGGAGGAGTAGAAGTGGTTGGAGGCGTATGGATGCTCATCATTAGTGCTGATTTTCTTAAGTCCAACCAACTCTCTAAATCTATTAATTGGCTGGGAATCATTGTTGGTCTTGCCGGAATCATTTCCATGGTACCTGGACTTTCAGATGCAGGTGCTGTTTTTGGCCTGCTACAAATAGTTTGGTTTATCTGGTTGGGTATATTGATGATAGCCAGAATCAAAAAATGAATTGCATCATGAAAAATAGACATGATATTTATTTAATTCTATTCGTTGGATTGGTTCTTTTGAGCTGTTCGAAAAAACTGGCAACAGCAACAAAAAATGAAACCAATCGCTCAGCATATCCAATAGACGAGCGCCAATCTCAACTTATATTCAATGGTATAAAGTCATTTCCAAACAATATAGAATTTTCAGTTGCATTGATAAAAAATGGTGCAGTTAGCTTTATTGGGTTAACGAAAAAGCATGATTCAATAGGCTTTATCGAAAACCATCAAAGTGCTTTTGAAATTGGCTCCCTCACAAAAGTGTTTACTGCTACGCTGCTTTCGAGTTTGGTAGTAGAACAAAAACTAAAATTGGAGGGTACTATCCAGGATTATCTGGACTTCAAAATGAATATCGATAAGCCAATCACCTTCAGACAGTTGGCGAATCACACATCAGGTTTGCCCAGACTTCCTTCCAATTTTGAGGTTTCAGCTGCTCATCAATCCAACCCGTTCAAGCATTATGACAAGTATAAACTCATTGAATATTTGAGATCTGAAGTAAATCCAAGTCATGAACCTGGAACAAAATACGAATACTCAAATCTTGGATCTGGGCTACTAGGATTTGAGTTGGCCCTAATTTCTGGATCGTCGTATGAATCGCTACTCCACGACAGAATCTTCAATAAATATGACATGCAGCATTCTACAAGTAATAGAGAAACACTAGAAGCAAAGCTTATCAATGGATTGAATCCTGATGGGGATATCATCCCGAATTGGGATTTTGAGGTGTTGGCAGGTGCAGGCGCAATTGTCTCGACAGTAGAAGATTTGTCCCATTTTGCGTTAGCTCAATTTGAAAAGA
>CAZZHO010000216.1:0-6832 GCA_964653795.1 uncultured Roseivirgaceae bacterium
GTATATTCTTCAGTTTCTCTTCCCACTCAAAATAGTCTTTATATTTCTGTGCCTCCGCCTCTTTGGATTTAATGACTTTCGAAGTGATAGTCGCCTCCTGACTAAATAACCTCCGGATCTTCTTACGGATATCTGCATCCTCATTGATTGTCTCAGCTATAATATCTCTTGCTCCTTGAAGTGCCTGGTCCGTGCTCTCTACTTCTTTCTCTGCATCAATGTAAGATTGAGCTGCGACCTCCGGATCAGTATGATCTTGCTTCAAGAGAATATCTGCTAAAGGTTCCAAACCCTTTTCCCGAGCAATAGTAGCCCTTGTTTTTCTCTTGGGTTTGTAAGGCAAATAAAGATCTTCCAAAACTGATAGTGACTCAGCTGCCTCGATTTGTTTCTTCAGCTCGGGGGTCAGTTTTCCTTGCTCTTCAATAGTCTTGAGTACTGTTTCCCTTCTCGCATCCAGTTCCTTTAATTGAATAATCCGATCTCGAATTTGGGTGATTTGTACTTCGTCCAGGGAGCCTGTTTTCTCCTTCCTATATCTGGAAATAAATGGTACCGTAGCACCCTCCTCTAATAATGAAATCGTGGCTGCTACCTGATGATTTTTAATCGAAAGCTCTTCCGCAACGAGCTGAGCATAGTTGGTCATACTTATCATTTTGGGGCGCCAAAAATAGTCGCTCCAATCAATAATAAGGAGTAGATATAAACTAAATCAGACAACTAATTTCAGACATTAGTTTATTCAATTCCAAACCTGTAACCTAAGCCGATCCTAAAACCAATTGCAGCTGGAGTCCATGTATTATCACCCATATCTCGCCCAGATTGTCTTTCGTGACTATGATAGAGCTCGAAAATATTTAAGACTGGGCTAAATTCAAGCTGCAACGATTTGTTGAGATTATAACTTGCTCGTGGCATGGCAGAAAAGGTCAGCGTAAAATCGTCATACTTCTCAATAGGATCAATTGATCCATCTCGGTTAGTAAAAGTATACCTTGGCTTAGCACCTAGGCCAAAAGAGAAGTTCAATTTTGAATCACTTATGAACCGATAGCCCAGTTCATATCGCAATCCCAAATCGAAGGACCTGGTAAAGGTATTAGTAAGGCTGAAGACATCATCAAACCGCTCACGGTTTAAGGAGAGATGACTTAATTCCAGATCATGATAAAAGCTCTTATTTAACTGCTGATTTACAGCAAAGGTCAGTCTACCAGCCTGGAACCCATTTCCATGGGTCCGCTGAAGAAACCCCTGACCATCGAATACCTGATAATCAGCATTCATATAAGTTTTGAGGACGATGGACTTTTGGCTAAAGGTGCTAATGGCCAATAACAGAAGAAAGATGGTGAGTGTAGTTTTCATATTTTTAATTTGAGAACTACACTGGTCTAAAAATATTATCCTATTTTAGGTCGGTCCAGTTAACATTCAGGATTATTAACTAAAGCCATCATACACCGCCTTATGGACCACATCAATCAGTAACGACTAGCCTCTGATCAAACTGAATTCCGTTGATATTAGCTTTCAAAATATAGATACCAGCAGACAAGACAGGGAGCCTCAATCTATTGAATTGGTCGATTCCATCTTTAAAATGATGCATGTACCTTCCGTCTACACTCACTATCAAATACCGTTCATGCTTTATCTCTCCCCAAGTACCGGTCATTGTGATCTCTCCGGAACTTGAGTTAAGTAAAGTTGGATAGATAGTGGGTTCAAATTCTTGCCCTATGTAATGGGGTATTGCAATGGTTGGGAATACTTCAAACTCTCCATCAAAATCTGTTTGAGTCAATCGATAATAGATTAATCCGCTCGCGGTGGGTGCATCTACAAAACCATAAGAAAGTTCTTCCTCGCTGTTTCCGGCACCTGGTACCGCAGTGACCCACTCGAAGTTTGTCCCATCGTAGGATCTCTCCAATGTGTAATAATCATTATTGATTTCGATAGAAGAGACCCACATCAACAGCACTCTTTCTGAGTTACTTTTTGCTGTAAAGCTTTTCAAAACAATAGGTAATACCCCAGCACCATCTCCGCTTAAAGCGTCTCCAGAATCGTTGCATTGATTGCCACAGCAGTTGTTAGTGCAATCAGTATCTGCATTGCCACCATCCACGTTTGCGCCAGCTGGTATACCATTGTCCACCGCTATGGTCCCACCAGCCTCTACGGTAATGTTACTTCCAGAACTTGTGTAGGTGGTTGACTTAAAAACCGCACCATCCTGAACGGTAAGCGTTTCAGTACCGATATCTGTAGTCCCCCCAACGTTGAAACCACCACCAACCGTTACATCTGCATTGTTACCAGTAATCGTGAAATTTTGACCTACTACCACATTACCACCTGCTCCGAAATCTGCATTACCATTGATAGTAAGATTTCCAGTGACGAATAAAACACCTGAAGTCAGGGTGATATCTCCGTTGCCCTCCAGTGTCAGATTACCGTTTACTCTGAGCGTATCTGATGTGCTCATGGTAATGACTGTATTGCCACCAAACGTCAAATCTCCATCAATAACCATTCTTCCATCTCCGGTCATATTTACATCAGGGCTCCTATTAGACGGTACGGAAACCGATCCTGCTACATCACATGTTTGTCCTGAACCTATTACAATATTGGTATTGCTGTTGTATGTTGGCGATGTGGGGCAAGTTTGAGATAGCACCACTCCCGGCATCAGCAAGATGCTGACCAAAAATAGAAATCCAATATTTATAACGGTTCTAATCATAGAACAATAAAAAAACAGTAAAGTACAATAATGGTTCTTTCGTTCAACTCATACGCACTTTATCGACAAAGGGTCAAAAAAGTACGTCGAACTGCTAGACCCAGTACGTGGATCACTTACAAATCGTTGCTTTATGGCAAGAATGAGACTTTTTACAAGGATATTGGAGCAGTGTCACCCATATACCTTATTAAAAAAGGAATCAACGACATTCTGATCTTCGGGAAAATTGTGGACCTCTTTGATTTTCCCATTTTGAATTCTCCAAAGTAGACAGGACATGCCCTCAAATTGATGATCCCCCTCCAGCTCACTCCAGTTCTTATGGCAATCAATCACATATTCACCGTTGACGCCTGTGGCGATTGGAGAAGCTTTGAAGGCTCCTTTTTCCAACTTTTTGAAAAATGCCAACACTTCATGACTTCCTGTTTTGGTACCGCTTAGCGGATGATTACCCGGGATGTGCCACTGGATATCTTCTGCCAGGATTTCACTGATCGCCTTTTGATCATTGTGACCATAGGCCTCAAAAAATTTCCCAATAATCTGAAGGTTAGGATGTGGCTTTTGCGATGAATTGTCCATAAGCATTTTGATGAGCCCCTGCATTCCTCCAAAACTGAGCATTGGAATACTGAGAGCACTTTTGATAGTAAAGTCTCTTCTTTTGATAGTTGTATGGTTTTTCTAAATCAGGCGCTCTTTTGCTGCCTTCTCTTTAAAGCAGTGATTTTATTGATTGCGTCGACATAAGCCTTCACCGAAGCGATTATCACATCTTGGTGGACGCCAAAGCCAATATAATGCTGATCCTTGTGTTTTAGTCTGATATGCACCTTGCCTTCATCTTCTCTACTCCCCATAGATTGAACTAAGAATTCATCCATCTCGAAAGTATCGCTGAGAATCTGATCAACAGCTCTGAAAGCGGCATCAACCGATCCTCTTCCCATAGCAGAAGCATGTAGTTCCTCTCCTCCCATTTCCAGATGGACGGTAGCAGAAGGCATGACAGACTCTCCTGCCATGATTTGAACATTCTTGAGCTCAATACCTCCTTCTGGAAGTTTGCCATCGACCAAGACAATCAAATCATCATCTACAATGTCTTTCTTCTCATCAGCCATTTTGAGAAACTCCTCATAAACCTCTTCTACCTTTTCATTTGTTAGGTTGTATCCCAACCTTTCCAAATGATACTTTAAAGCAGCCTTACCACTTCTGGCTGTAAGGATGATAGACGATTGAGGAATGCCTACATCTTCTGGATCGAGAATTTCATAATTCTCTCTGTGCTTGATAACACCATCCTGATGGATACCACTCGAGTGAGCAAATGCATTCCTGCCCACAATGGCCTTATTTGGCTGCACTGGCATTCTCATCATTTTACTGACTAGCAAACTCAATGGATAGATATGTTGACTCTTGATATCACTGTACTGCGGTATGTCTTTCCTCGTTTGAAGGATCATAGCAATCTCTTCTAGTGAAGTGTTACCAGCCCGCTCCCCTATTCCATTAATAGTTACCTCCACCTGTCGAGCTCCATTCAATACGCCGCTTAATGTGTTGGCTGTAGCCATACCCAAATCATTGTGACAATGACACGATATGATAGCATTATCAATGTCTTTTACATTCTCTTTCAGGAACCTGATCTTAGCTCCATACTCTTCTGGGGTGCAATAACCTGTAGTATCGGGAATGTTGACCACCGTTGCGCCAGACGCAATTACAGCTTCTACAACTTTTGCCAAATACTCATTCTCGGTACGTCCCGCATCTTCACAGTAAAACTCCACATCCTCCACGTACTTCTTAGCGTACTTGGTAGCTCTTACTGCACGTTCCAAGATATCCTCTCGATTGCTCTTGAACTTGAATTTGATGTGTTCTTCTGATGTACCGATACCCGTATGAATTCTTTTGCGCTTGGCATACTTGAGTGCTTCAGCCGCCACATCGATATCCTTCTCCACAGATCGGGTCAATCCGCATACAACAGGATTGGTAACAGCTCTGGAAATCTCCACCACTGAATTGAAATCCATTGGACTGGAGATTGGAAACCCGGCCTCTATCACATCAACTCCCAGTATCTCTAGCTCTTTGGCTATTTCTACTTTTTCAGGGGTTGAAAGCTGGCATCCTGGTACTTGCTCCCCATCTCTTAGGGTAGTATCGAAAATATGGACTTTATCACTCATAATTTCTAGGGTTAATAGGTGACCAATTGGGACATCAAGGACATGACCTTCGATCCCATTTCCACCGTTGTTAATATCTTATCTGGTTTAGTATTTTCATCTTTAATGTCTACTGTTCTAAATCCTGCTTTGAGTGCCTGATCAACAGCTTGGATTACCGTATTGGATTCTACTTTCAATCCGAAAGAGATATCCAACATCAGTGCAGTAGACAGAATTGTAGCAAGAGGATTGGCTTTGTTCTGACCTGCTATATCAGGTGCAGAGCCATGAATAGGCTCATAGATACCTACACTATCTCCAATGGAGGCAGATGGCAACATTCCTAACGATCCTGTTATCTGAGAAGCCTCATCGGTCAGAATATCGCCGAACATATTACCTGTGAGGACTACATCAAACTGTTTTGGATATCTGATCAGCTGCATAGCGGCATTGTCAATAAACATATGCTCCAGCGTCACTTCAGGGTAATCCTTAGCTACTTCGTTGACAGTCTCTCTCCATAGTCTTGAAGACTCGAGTACATTGGCTTTATCTACAGAGTGTACTTTCTTACCCCTCGTCATTGCCGCCTCAAAAGCCTTAATAGCAATTCTCCTGACCTCTTCTTTTGAGTATACCATGCTATCGATAGCTGTATCTCCTTTCCTCTCTCGAGGTTGACCAAAGTAGATGCCTCCAGTCAGCTCACGGAAAAACAAAATATCTACTCCCTGAATCAACTCCGGCTTTAGGCTACTAGCATGGGCCAGTTCGTCAAAAATTTGAATCGGACGAATATTAGTATATAAACCCAACTCCTTTCGAATCTTTAATAATCCCTGCTCAGGTCTGACCTTAGCAGAAGGGTCATTGTCATACATGGGGTGACCAACCGCTCCTAACAAAATAGCATCTGCCGACTTACAAGCGCTGAGGGTCTCATCCGGAAGTGGGTTACCAGTAGACTCAATGGCACTATGACCAATGAGTCGCTCATGAAATTCGAACTCATGGCTGAATTGTTGTGCGATATTCTCAAGGACTTTTCGGGCCCAGTAGGTCACTTCCGGACCTATACCATCTCCTGGTAATACTACGATTGTCTTTTTTCCCATTCAGAAAGTCTGTCTAGTTTGTTCGTATGATTCAATTTTATCTTTTAGGCTAAGGATGTAGTCGATATCATCATAGCCGTTGAGCAAGCATAGTTTCTTGTATTCGTTGATCTCAAAAGACTCTGATACTCCCGTGCTATCAATGGTGATTTTTTGTTCGTTCAAATCGACTGTGAAAGTGGATGATGGATCGGAATCAATTGCTCCAAAAATCATGTTCAACATATCCTGAGAGATTTGAACTGGCAGCAACCCATTGTTCAAAGCATTGCCTTTAAAAATATCCGCGAAAAAGCTGGATACTACCACTTTGAAACCATAATCCTTAATAGCCCAAGCCGCATGCTCTCTACTGGAACCCATTCCAAAGTTTTTCCCCGCTACCAAGATTTCTCCGGAGTAGGTTTTATCATTTAAGGGGAAATCCGCTACTAATTCGGAGCCCTCGAATCTCCAGTCCCTGAATAAGTTTTCACCAAAGCCCTCCCTCGTGGTGGCCTTTAGAAATCTGGCTGGGATAATCTGATCGGTATCTATATTCTCTACCTGAATAGGTACTGCGCTTGATTGAAGTGTTTTGAATGCCATGCTTTAAATGAATTCTCTTACGTCACTGATTTTACCTGTCACCGCCGCAGCTGCGGCCATAATGGGACTTACCAAAAAAGTCCGAGCACCAGGACCCTGCCTCCCTTCAAAATTCCTATTTGAGGTAGAAACACAGTATTTGCCGGTAGGCACTTTGTCCTCGTTCA
>CAZZHO010000217.1:0-2003 GCA_964653795.1 uncultured Roseivirgaceae bacterium
GAGATTGGGTTGTTGGAAGCTGAAGAGATTTTGCAAGAGCACAAAATAGAGAAGCTTCCCATAGTGGATAAAGAGGGTGTTTTAACAGGCCTTATCACCTACAAAGACATTCTTAAGAACAAAGACCGTCCTAATGCTTGCAAAGACGAGTATGGTCGATTGAGGGTTGGAGCCGCTGTAGGTGTAACTGTAGATATCTCGGAGAGAATACAGCTTCTTATCAAAGCTGGTGTAGATGTAGTTTGTATCGATACTGCTCATGGCCACTCAAAAGGTGTCATTGACACTGTCAAAAGGATTAAAGCCGAATTCCCAGATTTGGACGTTATCGTTGGGAATGTAGCTACTGGTGATGGCGCTAAAGCCTTGGCTGATGCTGGTGCTGATGCCGTGAAGGTTGGAGTGGGACCAGGCAGTATCTGTACTACCCGAATCATTGCAGGTGTAGGCATGCCCCAATTAAGTGCAGTCTACGAATCAGCGAAAGCATTGAAAGGAACTGGGGTTCCCGTGATCGCTGATGGTGGTATCAGATTCTCTGGAGATGTTGTGAAAGCTTTGGCCGCAGGCGCCAGTACGGTTATGATCGGCTCTTTGCTAGCTGGAACAGAAGAAGCTCCAGGAGAGGTGATTCTATATGAAGGAAGGAAATTCAAAAGCTACCGAGGAATGGGATCTGTGGAAGCTATGGAAGACGGTTCGAAAGATCGATACTTTCAAGACGCTGAGGATGACATCAAGAAACTGGTACCAGAGGGTATTGTGGGGCGTGTACCATACAAAGGACGTGTTGGAGAAGTACTCTATCAATTAGTAGGTGGGCTCAGAGCTGGGATGGGCTATTGCGGAGCTGGAGATATTACCTCTCTACAGGAAGCCAAATTTGCCAAAATCACAAATGCCGGCTCAGTAGAAAGTCATCCACACGATATTCATATCACAAGAGAAGCACCAAACTACAGCAGATAAACAACTGCTTACTAAGTTTTTAATATTGGGGTACAAGCCTACATTTGCCTAAGTGCAGGTCTCTCAAAAATTCAAAATAAGGAGCTCATTTTTTGCTGGAGTTCTATCGTGGATTCTATTCACGTTTTTTGATGTCTATGCACTTTTCTTAGAGCGCTATAAGATGCGAGAAGAGCTGTCGGATACAATGCCGCAGGTTTTTTTAACGCTCTTTATCGCCTCTACTCTTATTTATTATAGATATAAAATCACCAAAGCAGAGAGTATCAATTTCATTGATCTCCTGTGGCAGGTTTTCATTACTGGTCTCATCACCACTCTGGTATCGCTAACCATCCAGAGCTTCTTTTTGCTTTTTGATGGCAATACCATCACTACAAATGAGATGATTGTCAATCTGCTTTATCACTTCTATGGTGGAGCAGTGATAGTCTATATCGTCTCGACTTTCGTGGTGTGGAAGAGACTTATTCTATACCAAAAGTCCAAGAACCTAATTCAGTTGTGGGGCTTTTTCGAATATGCCTTATACGCCAGCTTAATCTTTGACTTCTTCGGTTTCAAGTTCGCCTCCAATAACTTCTTAATCGCGTTAGTCTTCATTACCGGCTTCTCAGTGGTGCTATCCTTCAACCTCAAGTGGATTGCGTATCTGAATTTCAAGCAAAAATGGAAAAGCATACTCTTCATTTTACTTTCAGCCATCTACCTCTACCACTTCCTAGTTAACCTGAATAACTTCTCAGCTAGAGGCGTCATCGTCATAGATATGATGGACCGGGTGTTTGTGGTAGCCATCTTTATCTTCATTTTCCTTTATGCTGTTTTCGCAATCCTGGTAACACTGTTCAACCTCCCAACTTCTTCAGTGTTTGAAAGAAAACTGAAGGAGGCAGTCGATTTCCAAAAACTGAGCCAGGCGATCCCAAGTGGCCAGAGTGAAGAACAGACTTATGAAATTTTACTGGAAAGCTCTATGAGTGCCGTCTTTGCTGATGCAGCTTGGCTGGAAGTGAAGCATAACGGAGAAAGTG
>CAZZHO010000217.1:2103-6760 GCA_964653795.1 uncultured Roseivirgaceae bacterium
GACAAACTGGAGGAATCGGAGTGCTTTGAGATAGCAGGATTCTCCATGGCTGCTGATGAAGTAGGGGGCGACTATTATGATCTACTCAAGTACTCAGAGGACCGATTTGGACTTATCGTTGGGGATGTTTCAGGGAAAGGAACCTCTGCGGCCTTCAATATGGCACAAATGAAAGGGGTCTTTTACAGCTTGGCTCAACTAGACCTTACACCTAAAGAATTCATTTCCAAGGCGAATCTGGCTTTGAGCAGGTGTCTGGAAAAGTCATCATTCATTACCGCCAGCTACTTTGATATAAATGCCAGAACAAAAGAATTAAAATTCGTAAGAGCCGGGCATTGTCCTACCCTTGTCTATCGTCATGAGACTAAGGAAACAAGATACCTCGAAACTAAAGGCATGGGCATCGGGTTACTGCGGAATAGCAGTTATGATCAGTTTATTCAGGAAAATACTCTTGAGCTTTCATCTGGAGATATTCTTTTGCTATATACTGACGGTATAACTGAAGCTAGCAATTCCGAAGGTGCACAGTTCGGAGAAGAGGGATTGAAACTTTCTTTTTCCAAGCACGTTCACAAATCGCCCAATGGAATTGAAAAGTCTATAATCGAAGACCTATTTGAGTTCATGGGAGATGACAAACTGGATGATGATTACACATTGGTAATATTGAAAATGAAATAATGGTAGAGATAACTGAAGAATCAATAGATGGAGTTTTTCTAATCAAGGTTAATGGAGAGATCGACGCCAGTTCATCCATTCATCTCGATAATGCGCTGCAAAAGGCCATGGAAGCCTCAGATAGAATTTTAGTAGATCTATCAAATCTTGAGTATATCTCTTCTGCTGGGTTAGGCGTATTTATATCGTATATAGAAGAGTTAAAAAAGCAAGCCACGAAGATGGTTTTATTTGGCATGCAGGAAAAGGTAAAACAGGTTTTTGAAATTCTGGGATTGAGCAATTTGATCACCATCAGCGAAACTGAAGATAAAGCACTGGAGCTGGTAAATGAATCGTAGTATCACCATACCTTGTAGCAAATCAAAGCTTGAATCTGTCAGAGAATTCGTTTCTGGGATACTTGCCCACTATGAATTTTCAGAAATTGATAGCCACAAAATCATATTGGCTATTGATGAGGTATGTGCCAACCTTATTATTCATTCCAATAATTGTAACCCTCAAGTATCCTTACAGGTTGCAATTGACTTCATCCCAAAAAAATCAATCACCTTCATCATCAAGGATAGTGGATTAAGTTTCGATATAACCCAGTACAAAGAACCATCTATGAATGAAATAGTAAGTTCTCAGCGTAAAGGGGGCATTGGATTGATGTTGGTAAAGAGAATAATGGACAAAATAGAATTCTCTCAGGAAAACAATTACAATATTTGCAGGCTGACAAAAATCCTGTCGTCCTAGTGGAAAGACTATTAGTCCCATTTTTGTTGATTTTATTAGTTAGTAGCTGCCAATTTTTCCAGCAAAAACAAGATACTAGCAAAGAAGCCGTCGCTAAGGTGAATGAAGCATACCTCTACAGAGAGGATCTAGAGGGCCTGGTGCCTGCTGGCTCTACCACAGACGACAGCATCGCCAGAACACAAAATTACCTAGAGAGCTGGATCAGAAAGCAGCTAATGATTGACCGAGCAAAGACAGAAATAGCCATCAACGAAGCTAAAATTGAAAGGAAAGTATTGGATTATAGGTATTCGTTGATACTGTATGAATTCGAAAAGCTTTTCATTGAATCCAATCTGGATACTGAAGTCTCCGATTCCGAGATTGAGTCATATTATGCAGAGAAATCTGATAATTTCCTTTTAAATCAGAACATAGTAAGATGTCTATATGCCAAGGTCCCAAAGGGATCACCCGACCTGACAAGATTTAGGAGAAACATAAGATCATTTCCAGATTCCAATATGGAGGATATTTCAGAATATACCTTCCAGTACGCGGTAGATGCTTTCGTGGAAGAGGAAGTCTGGATCAACTTTGATGAAGTGATCAATGGGACGCCTTTAAAAAACGTTAAAAACAAAAATCAATTTTTGGAAAACACTACTTTTAGTTCTTCCTCAGATGACGACTTTGTTTACTACTTAAGAATTCTTGATTATAAGGTCACTAATGATCTTTCTCCTTTGGAGTTCGTAAGAGAGAATATAGCCAGCATCATTATTACAAAAAGGAAGATTGAACTAAAAAAAGAATTGGAGGACGCTATCTATTATGAAGCAGAGGCAAATCGGTCTTTTGAGATTTTTAATAACTAGCATCATTTTTATTGGTGCTCTTGGAAGTGCCAAGTCACAAGGAGATCCACTTGTGATTGATAAAATCATCGCCAAAGTCGACAATTACATCGTATTAAAATCGGACTTGGAAAGAGCATATCTAGATTACCTTTCTAGAGGGGAGTTCAATACTGGGGATGCTAAATGTAGGATACTGGAAAATCTGGTGGTCAACAAGATGATGGTCGCCAAGGCCGAAATAGATTCAGTGATGGTCGAAGATGGTGAAGTACAAACTGATCTTAATAGGAGACTCGATTACATGATATCCCAGATTGGAAGCATAGAGGAGATTGAAAAGTTCTACGATAAATCCATTGATCAGATTGAGGCGGAATTGTTTGAAAATGTCAAGGAACAACTAATCATAAGGAAAATGCAGGGAGAGCTTACCTCAGGCTTGCAGGTTTCCCCAGCTGAAGTCAAGAAGTTCTTCAAAAATATTGACAGGGATTCACTACCATATTTTTCAACTGAAGTGACAGTGGGTCAAATTGTAAAAAGACCAGAACCTGGTGTATCACAAGTAGACAAAGTAAGAAATACACTATTGGAGATTAGAAACCAAATTCTGAGCGGAAGTGCTTCGTTCGAGGAGTTAGCCAGATTGTACTCAGAAGATCCTGGATCAGCTGCCAATGGAGGCCAGCTACCATTCTACAAAAGAGGCGAATTAGCTCCAGAATATGAGGCAACAGCACTCACCTTAGAGAAAGATGAACTGTCAATGCCTGTAAGAACCCAGTTCGGTTTTCACTTAATTCAGCTGCAAGAGAAAAGAGGGAACACATTTAAAACCCGACATATTTTGATAAGTCCCCGACCGGCCAGCGAAGACCTAGTGGCAGCTGAGAATTTTCTAGACAGCCTAAGAACACTCATTGTGAACGATAGTATTGCCTTCGATCAAGCCGCTAAGGAGCACTCAGATGATGACGCAACCTCGAGTAGTGGTGGCTTCTTTCTAGCAGAAGATGGAGCCTCTAAAGTATCAGTAGAAACGTTAGACCCCAACATATTTTTCACAATCGATACCATGCAAGTGGGTTCAATCACCAGACCATTGAGGTTTCAGGAACGTGATGGGAGTTACTCCTTCAGAATGCTATACTATCAAGATAAGATTCGCCCTCATCAAGCCAATTTGGATCAAGATTATCAAAAAATTGCTACTGCAGCACTAAATGAAAAAAGAGCCAGAAAACTTTCTGATTGGTTTGATGAAGCCAGTGGTGATGTGTATATCGATGTAGATCCTGCTTACGACTATTGCAATCTTAAAAATTAAGCGAAATGTCCAATGATGTTCAGCTGGCAGACTCGCTGGCAAAATCCTTTGAAGATCTGAGATCTGAAATAGGTAAGGTGATAATAGGCCAAGATGAGGTGATCAAATACATGACCATTTCAATTTTTTGCAATAGCCATGTTTTGCTAGTAGGTGTTCCAGGTCTTGCCAAGACATTGCTTGTTCAGACTTTCGCAAAGTGCATGTCCCTTGATTTCAATAGGGTTCAATTCACTCCGGACCTCATGCCTTCGGATATTTTGGGATCAGAAACACTGGACAAGGATCGTAATTTCCAATTTATAAGAGGCCCCATATTCGCCAACATTATTTTGGCGGACGAAATCAATAGAACTCCACCAAAAACCCAGTCGGCCCTTCTGGAAGCAATGCAGGAGAAATCAGTAACTATTGCGGGTAATCATCACCCTTTGGACAAGCCTTTTTTCGTTCTAGCTACGCAAAATCCAATTGAACAAGAGGGTACCTATCCACTTCCGGAAGCGCAGCTCGATAGGTTCATGATGATGATCAAACTGACTTACCCATCTTTCGAAGATGAATTAAAAGTGGTCAAAGCAACTACCGGAGATACCGAAGAAAACGTAGCCTCCATCCTGACAAAAGAAGGTATTATCAGATATCAGGATTTAATAAGAAAAGTACCTATTGCAGATAATGTGTTGGAATATGCGGTGAATCTCACTCACAAGACAAGACCATCATCTGAAAAGTCTCCTGAAATAACCAAAGATTACCTTGAATGGGGTGCTGGTCCGAGGGCTAGCCAATTCTTAGTTCTGGCTGCCAAATGTCATGCGGTGCTTAGCGGGAAGTACTCACCAGACATAGAAGATGTGCGGGCAGTTGCTAAGCCGATCCTCCGTCATAGAATAGTCAGGAATTTCAAAGCTGAGGCCAATCAGTTTTCGGAGGAAGATATTATTGACAAGCTCCTCTAGTGAAACTGATTTAAAAACCTAACATCGTTCTCTGAGAACAGGCGTAAATCATCAATTTGGTATTTCAGCATCGTGATTCGCTCCACACCCAT
>CAZZHO010000218.1:0-5537 GCA_964653795.1 uncultured Roseivirgaceae bacterium
AAGAGTAAAATGAAGCACAATCCTCTGAAAAAATGGTTCTGATTTAATCCAACCTGCTATTGTGACTACATTTGAGGAGGATATCTTAAGTGCTAACAGAAAATTAAGGAGATGGCATCCAAACTGACAGAACCGCGCGTACTTAACAAGCCCAAGTTGAAAACAGAGATAAGTTTCACGCTTGTGCATTTGTTGCCATTGGGTGCTCTTTTTACTGGAGCTACTCTTTTCGACTGGGTGGTTTGTGCCGTGCTTTACTTCATTAGAATGTTCTGGATTACAGGAGGATACCACAGGTACTTCGCTCATCGTTCTTACAAGACCTCCAGGTGGTTTCAGTTTGTAATTGCCTTTATGGCGCAAACCTCGGCGCAAAAAGGTGCCCTATGGTGGGCGGGACATCATAGGGTACATCATCGGACTAGCGATACCTACGAAGATCCACATTCTATGAAGCATTACGGCTTTTGGTATTCGCACGTTGGCTGGATCATTGGTCCAGATTATAAAACCACCGACTACAAAATCATTGGAGATTACTCGAAGTATCCAGAGTTGGTTTGGCTCAATAAAAATTACCTCGTTCCGCCGTTTCTGTTGGCCCTCTTAGTCATGGCGCTGGGAGGTATCGTAAACGGAGGTAGTATCATGGCAATGTTTACTACAGCTGGATTTTCTACTTTGTTTATCGGTTTTTTTCTAAGTACGGTGATCTTATATCATGGGACTTTCAGTATCAATTCGATCATGCACAAGTTTGGAAAACAACGATATGAATCAGGCGATGAATCAAAAAATAACTTAATCTTAGCGTTGATCACTTTAGGTGAAGGCTGGCATAACAACCATCATTATTATGAGGTAGCAGCGCGGCAAGGTTTCTTTTGGTGGGAAATAGATATTACTTATTACATCCTGCGAGTTTTTGCCTTTTTTGGATTGGTTTGGGACTTGCGGGAAGTGCCTGAGCACATCAAATACTCGAAAAATAAAGAAGAAGCCAAAGAACTGGCGAAAAAACAAAAAGCAGCCTGAATTTGATGGAAGAAGACTCTTCTCTTTTTTCAATCTTCTACTAGCTTCTCCCTGAGGGCTTTCATTCTAACTACTAATATGTTGGAATTGAATCCGTAGAGTCCAAAGACAGTGAGTTTACCCAATCTCCTTTTTCTTCAAATTGGTTATCTTCCAAAATAGATAAAAACCAACCTAACATTAGAAAACAGCGGTTTATGAGCGGATCACCTCTAAAAAATCTTATTACTATTTCTGTGCTCTTTCTTCTGCCTTTCATGATGAAAGGTCAGGGCCTAAGTGTCAAACGCACCATTGATTTAACTCAGTTTCTCCCGGATAAGGCTGATTTCCGAGGAGTAGTACAGAACAAGGAGACTGGCAACCTCCACTTCTTGGGAGTAAAAGGTAAGAAGGAGTTCATTTTGGTGGAATATGATCCAGCGTCGGAGAAGGTTGTGAATACCAATACTATAACCGGTATTAAACCAGGTATCACCGCTGCGCCCCTTCCCAATGGTCAGGGGATATACGCGATGAAGGACTTGAATTATCGTAAGTTGCTCACTGGAGCTTATACCATTCAGTTCGCTGCCTGGGATCTCAAAGGTCAGGAAACGGAGTTTGACGATAGGATCTTCTATAAGACCAATGAAAAGAATGAGTACTATACTGTCAGAGAAATATCGAGGAGTACAACGCAATTTGTAACGACTATCAACAATACAGTTGACATTCATGATGCGTCGACCAAGACAGTCAAGCAAAGCTGGATGCCACCTGATTTAGAAGCCGTACGGTATCAACCTATTGGTACCCAACCCGCTAAGTTGGTGAAAAGTGGTATGTCGTCAGGAACTGTACCTTATAGTCAATATTCTCCATGGGGCAGACCTATTTTGGTCGTGGCTAATTGGGTGAACTTATTGATCTATGATGCAGAGACTAAAAAGTTGCTTCAGAGAGTACGCTTATCAGATAAGTGTTCCTGCGATTACTTTGGTACAAAGGTTCTTACTAACGGAATTTATGCAGTGGAGCTATCTCAATTGGGGAATTATGCCTATGTCTACGGTACCTTTCCGGATTTTAGCAAGAAGAAAAGAAGATACGGGTTTAAGGTCATCAATCTAAAAACCGGGGATGTGGAGTATTCAGCTTATAAATCGCAAATCCCTTTTGGTAGGATCAATCAAAACTATGAGTTGCTGGGACTTACTAATGACAGTTTTAAAAGTGGAGAAGTGATTGTCTATGACATGCCGGGATACCTTAGAGATGAGGTAGAATACCTCAACTGGCTAGATGCGGCGGAAGCTAAGAAAGATTCGATAGCTCTTATGGCGAAGACTTTTACGCCCAGACAACAGCTAAATTCCCCCAATAATGACTGGGTATATCTTGGTGATCAAGGTGTAAATGGAATGGCCGATGGTATTGGCGATGCGATTAGAAAAGATGGATTACGATTCATAAAGGACGGCCTATTCATAGGAGGTGAGTTTGTGGCGGGTAAGATGGAGAATGTCTATGAGGTCACCATGGAAGGTGAGTTTAGGGATATGACTTTGAATGGTTTTGGTCGACATGTTACTGAAAACAAAACGATTCTGGAAGGAACTTTTGTGGATGGAAGGCTAGATGGTCAGGGAGAGAGTATTGACCCCACTGGTCTTCGGTACGTTGGAGAATTCAAAAAAGGTGCTTTTGAAGGAAAGGGCAAGATCACCCGACCTGATGGCGAAATGTACGATGGCGAATTTTTGGCTGGAAGACCACATGGTAATGGGATATACAAGGATGGGTCGGCCGTAGAACGAGTGGAATATTATGAAGGAGAGCGTATCGATCAAGCCTACCTCATACGTAAAGAGAACGAGAGGCAAGAACGTCAGCGCCAATTGGAGCAGCTTCAAGAGCAGCAACGCGCTAAGGAGCTTGCCAGGCAGCAGCAAAGAAAGAGTAGTAATCGACTTTTTGGTTCCTTAGCAGCCGGATTAGGAGCGGGACTTATTGGTGCGGACATGGGCATGGATGCTATGCAAGCTATGGAATTTGGTACGGCGATGTTTCAGGACGTGATGTCGGGTGGCACCTCCAATCTAAGTAGCCTTTCCAATCAGTGGGAGGCGGATTTCCAGGCTAAGAGAGTCCAGTATGATACCTACTCGTCTGATTATGCTAAAAAGTATTACTCCTCAGTGGAGGAATCGGAAGAGGCGGCAATTGCAAGAAATCCCAACTTTAAAAGTGAGGAGCAAATAGCCCGGGAAAAGGCCCAAGGTCAGCAGGAATATCAGGAGAGACAGAGAAGGATGCAGGAAATGCGTGATATTCAAGCTCAGAAGCGAGCTGAGGAGAGCAAACAGCAACAGGAGATCTGTCAGATGAACGATCCTGATTGCATTACGTGCGCTTGCATGGCTATCATGGGATGTAACAGAGGTGCATCCAATTGTTCAAGGTGATTAAGGCATAGGACGAAAAGGAGTCTATGACTGCTCCTATTTAAGCTTCTCCCATCTTTTTTTCATGCCTTCCAGCGATGCTTTAAGCTCATCAACTCCTTCTACCGCTTGTGTGGATATTTCTGCATCTGCCGACTGAAGCAACTTTAGCATAAACAAGAACTTGTGCTGCAAGCTCACCACAGTTTCTTTCTCTACGGAAGATCGTTTGATACTGCCATACATGATGTCAGGATCGCCGGGTGTACCTGAACCTCTGAAAGCCATTATGTTTTTGGAAGCCTTTGGATAGGTATCAATAGCTTCTCTTATGTCCTGCAGCTGATGATAACCATCGTAGCAGGTTTGACTTAGACGATACTGCTTCTCAATTTCTTCCAGTGAGACCTTAACTCGTGGGTCCATCTTGACCATTATTCCCTTTTCAAAGACATCACCGTCTATCGTCAACCTTACCAGATGTTTTCCGGGTAAAACCAAAGGTCCTACCGGTCCACTGGGAGTGCCCTTGTAAGTGGCTGCAATGGCAAACTGTCTTTTAGCGCCTCTTGGTGGCTCATGTTTCAAGTCCCAGATAAAGCGATGTTGACCCTGGCTAATTGCCAACCTTTGGCTGGGTTTGATCCAATAGGTCGGATGTGGAAGGGCAGTGGTATCATATTTTTCCTCTTGATCGTCACTGCTATAAGCACGTACAATATATCCATTTTGCGGATTCACTATTTCCAACTTCACAGTTTTGACTTCCTTATTGATTAGGTAATCGATAATAGCTCCATCAGGAGGATTAGGAGCAGTAGGTTCCTCAGGAGGAAGGGGCGTGTCAGAGAACATATTATCACGCACTCTAATGGCATCCGAAGGTTGAAAAAGATATGCACTTGCATTGGTTGCTTCTTTCATTTCCCTTAAAGGGGCAATGTTGTCCAGTATCCAGATGGATCGACCGTGCGTACCTACCACCAAATCATTTTCACGAATGACCAGGTCACGAATGGAGGTGGCGGGCATGTTATTTCTCAGTGATTGCCAGTTGGCTCCATAATCAATGGAGAAGTACACTTCACGCTCCGTACCTGCATATAACAAACCAGCTTTCTTCGGATCTTCCCGCACCACATTTACTGGACCCATAGGGTTCATGCCCTGGGTTATCAGTTCCCATGATTCGCCACCATCGGTTGTCTTATAAACATAGGGCTTCATATCATCCTTACGAATCGAATTGATTGCGATGTAAGCAACATTTTGATCAAAATGACCAGCATCAATTTGTGACACTTTGTCCCAGGAGCTGATCTGAGGAGGCGTGACGTCTGTCCATTTTTTGCCTCCATCTCGGGTGACATGCACCCTGCCGTCATCGGTACCTGCCCAGATGAGGTCCACGTTCAATGGAGAGGGGGCTATCGCATAAATTACCCCTCTTCTGGCCATGGATTCCATTTCCTTGGTTTTGTATTTGCCAACACTGGAGGGAACTTCTGGTTGTTCGTAGGTGAGATCAGGGCTTATGGCCTCCCAGTTTTGGCCTCCATCCAGTGTTTTCCATAGTACGTTGGTGCCGAATAGCAGCATATTTTCATCAGCTGGATGAAACATCAAAGGCATTGTCCTAACAAAGCGATAATCTCCTGATCTCAAAGCCTCTGGGGCAACATTTTGAGATTGTCCGGTGGTCTTATCGAAACGTGTGACTCGGCCTCCGTAGATGATGTTCGGATTTTTAGGATCAGGAGCGATGTAAGCATATTCGTCCGCACCGACTCCCATAAACTCTCGGAAGCTGATCTGCCCTCCATTTCCCCTACTAGCGATACCGATGGCGCCGCTCTCCTGTTGACCGCCATAGACCCAATAAGGAAATTGATTATCTGTGCTCACATGATACAGCTGACTGGTAGGCTGATTGTACCATGAGCTCCATGTTCTACCTCCATTGACGGTAACCACCGCTCCCTGATCTGCCACAAAGAGCATAATCTCTGGATTATTGGGGTTGATCCAAATTCTGTGATAATCGTCACCACCCGGTGCACCTTTCAAAGACATCCA
>CAZZHO010000218.1:5637-6737 GCA_964653795.1 uncultured Roseivirgaceae bacterium
CCAATGCCAATTCGGCCCAGACCTTGATCTGCTGTAGGCAATCCTTTCGTTAGTTTCTCCCAGGTGTCACCTCCATCGATTGATTTGTAAAGTCCGCTGTTGGGTCCAGAAAACTTGGCATTTTCCCATGGGCCTTCCTGGTGTTCCCACATATCCGCATAGACCACATTAGGATTGTTAGGATCAAATTCAACCTGAATGGCACCGGTGTACTGGTCGAGATAAAGCACTTTTTCCCAATTTTTACCCCCGTCTTTGGTCCTGAACACACCTCTTTCTTCATTGCTACCGTACGGATGACCTAGTCCGGCTACAAAGACAATGTCTGGATTGCTTGGATGGATGATCAATCTACCCACTTGCTGGACATCTCTTAACCCAATATGCTTCCAGCTCTTTCCTCCATCGATGCTTTTGAAGATTCCGTCCCCGACGCTTAAGTCCGGTCGATGCAGACCTTCACCTGTGCCAACATAGATCACATTTGGGTTGGATTCCGATACACCTATATCTCCAACAGAACCCGTTGGGGCACTATCGAAAATAGGATCCCATGTACGCCCATAATCATCTGTTTTCCAGACTCCTCCGTTGTTTACCCCCATATAAAATACATTGGGTTGCGAAGGAACTCCGGTACCTCCCACAGTTCTGCTGGCGCGGAAGGGGCCTATCATTCGATAGTCCAGGTTTTGATAATCCGAGGGTTCAATGTTCTGAGCGAAAGAGGAAGTGATTCCCAGCATGGCAAGGAAAAACAACAGGCTGAGAAGTCTTAGAGTGCATTTCATAGTCGAAGGTTAAGATATCGCTGAAGATACTAAACCGGCGGCATTTTTGATTCCACTCCCTGTTATCTGTTGAGTTCTAAAAAGCCTATTTTAAAGTGTGTTCTGGTTTTGGAAACAATACTGAGATTCACTCAAAGAAAAAATGTGCCGATCAACTTAAATGAAGTCAATATCCAATGAGAGAGGCTTATCTTGGTTGAAATTGCTAAATCTTAACCCATCTGGTATGAAAAAGAATGTTTTCATCACTCTTTTATTATGCGTAATCGGCTTTTCTCTCTTTGCTCAGGAAACCCCGCCCTATGCTGG
>CAZZHO010000219.1:0-6716 GCA_964653795.1 uncultured Roseivirgaceae bacterium
TAGCCCGGATCGGCAGCGGCATCCCCGACGCAGGAGGGATATAGCAGAGAGCCGGCATTTGTTTTGAAGAGTACTACTCCAAAGGCTGCTCCAAAAAATGTTAACTTTCTAGTTCTTGACTTTTTTCATCTCAACAGCTTATGCTCCTTAAGTTCTCAGACAATATTTTCAAGCGCACCTTCGGTGTAGCCTTCTACAACTTACCCGGCATCATCGCTTTTACCATCATAGCCATTTTTGCTGAAGTGCAGCATGCTCTTGGTGGTATCTTCGGTTGGGGTGGATTGGACTTCCCTACCACACCCGTCACCATCATGGGAAGTGCTCTGGCTATATTCCTGGGTTTTAGAAACAACAGCGCTTACGACAGATGGTGGGAAGCACGGAAAATTTGGGGCGGCATCGTCAATACCTCCAGGTCCATGGGCTCATTTGTGATGACATTCCCCTCCCCTCGGCATGGTGAAGCTTCAATAGACGAAATCAGTGCCTGGAGAAAATCTGTAATCAACCGTCAAATTGGGTGGCTATACATACTCAAAGCTCACCTTAGAAAACAGACCAAGTGGGAAGTACTAAAAGACTTCATCTCTGAAAAAGAGTATGAAGAGCTGATGCATAAAGGGAATAAGCCGTCTCAGCTTTTGCACAACCAAAGTCAGGCCATTGCTTCTGCATTTGAAAAAGGTATGATCGACAACTTTCGGCACATGGAGCTCGCCAGAGAAATCAGGACGTTATATGAGCTACAAGGAAAGTGCGAGCGCATCAAAAACACAGTCTTCCCCTACTACTACAATTACTTTACCCATCTCTTCGTGTGGCTATTTATTATCTGCTTACCCTTTGCCCTGGTACCGATCATGGATTATATGGCCGTGCCCATGAGTGTGGCCATCTCCTTCATCTTTTACATACTGAACAAGGCTGGTGAGTTAACTGAAGATCCATTTGAAGGCAGAGCGGCAGATACGCCAATGAGTACGATTTCCAGAAGCATTGAAATAGATTTATTGGAAATGCTGGGTGAGGAACATCCACCCAAGCCACTGGAAGTCCAGAAAACGGTATTTGATGCTCATTACCTGGACTAATTGAGAGCAAAGAGTTTAGGTCACCCTAACCATGCCCTTAGCATCCATAATGTTTTCTGCTGACCGTTGATGAGGCCAACCATCATGTCCTCTGTTTCATTGTCTCCGGCATCGCTGGCCAGTGATTTCACCTTATTTTCCTGTGCTATGAGCTGACCTATTTGCTCTATCAGCCCATTTACCGCATCGATATCTTTCGATACATTCTTATGCACCGTAAGAGTGGAAGTGGAGATATAATCTTCGAAAGTATGTAATGGAGCCCCTCCAATGGTGAGGATTCGCTCTGCCAACTCATCTATGGTCGTCAGCGCCTCGGTATAGAACTCCTCGAACTTTGTATGTAATTCAAAGAAACTTTTGCCTTTGATGTTCCAGTGAAAACCTCTGGTATTCTGATAATAGATATGGAAATCACTCAATAGTTGATTCAGTTCCTGATTTAATACTTGTGACATAATTGGGTAATATTTTACTACTGTTCATATCTAACAAAACTCATTTTCTTAGGTTCTGCTAACCCTTGACTTAATTCAATTAAAATACCCTGTTTATTCAGCCTTTCAATAGCTGATAGGTGCTATGAATTGACATAGATGTTGATTCATTGGAACTATTTTTAATGCCTTAAGTGGCAAGCAGGATCTGACATGGATAAGTCAAAAATTTTAGTAACGGGCAGCAGCGGACATGTCGGAGCAGAACTGGTGAAAGCTTTAAGGAATGAAGGACATAGTGTTTCAGGACTGGACACAGTAAACGGTTCATTCACTAATCTGATAGGCTCGATAACTGAGGAAAGACTAGTAGATGAGGCAACCAACAAAGTAGATGTAATCATCCATACGGCTTCTCTGCACGCCCCTCATGTAGCCGATCATTCCAAAAAGGAGTTTGTAGATGTGAATGTCCATGGCACGCTCAATCTTCTTGAAGCTGCCAAAACGAATGGCACCAAGAAGTTCATCTACACCAGTACCACTTCGCTTTATGGGGAGCAATTCGAAAACGAAAACATGGCCACCTGGATCACTGAGGATTTACCTCCTAAACCACGCGACATCTACGACATTACCAAAATTGCAGCTGAGCAACTTTGCAAGGACTTCTTTGATAGGAAAAGTCTCCAGACTACCTCACTGCGAGTATCACGCTTCTGGAATGAACCCGTGGCTGATAAAGTCTTTTACCGGATGTATAGAGGGGTAGATGTGCATGATGTCGTGAAGGCACATCAGCTGGTAATGGATCATGATCTCGATCAATTCGAGATATTCAACATTTCTGCTGAGCCCCTTTTTGAAAAAGATGACTTGTTAGCGCTACGTGCCGACCTGAAAGGTGTTTTACAGGATAGAATCCCTGAAATAATTCAATGCTATGGACAAAAAGGCTGGACATTACCGCATTTTATCGACAGGGTCTACGTCATCGAAAAGGCAAAAGAAATACTAGGTTACCAACCTCAATTCAACATCCGAGAACTGATGAGTGAAATTGGTTGTTGACCAATAGAACTATTTTTAAGGAGTCTCGTAACTACACTGTCTCAAATCAATCCTTCTTTAATGGGTAAATCAAAAGTTAGCATAGGCCATGTCTTCAAAACCATCATCTGGCCAAGAAGAAAAGCTGTATTTATTGGTCTTTTCCTGATCGTCATCAGTCGCTTTGCCGGGCTGGTATTACCACTGGCAAGTAAGTACATCATGGATGATGTGATCGTCAATGCTGATATCGAAATGCTGAAAACACTGGTAGCTGGTATCGCAGCGGCCATTGCCATTCAAGCTGGTTCTTCTTTTCTGTTGACCAGAATATTGAGCGTGGAAGCACAACACCTCATTGCCCAGCTAAGAGTGAAAGTACAAAAGCAAATCATCTACCTACCCACAAGGTTCTTTGATAATCACCGTGCAGGTGAGTTGGTCTCAAGGATCATGTCTGATGTGGAGGGCGTTAGAAACTTAGTGGGCACTGGCCTTGTACAGCTCATTGGTGGCTCATTGACCGCTATTCTTTCTTTATTCTTTTTAATCAGGACCAGCCCCATGATGACACTATATGTGCTGGTACCTGTATCGATATTTGGCGTCATCTCATTGAAAGCTTTCGGTAAAATCAGACCCATTTTCAGGGAGCGAGGAAAGATCAATGCAGAGGTTACCGCCCGACTTACTGAAACACTCAATGGCATTAGGGTCATCAAAGGGTTCAATGCTGAAAAGCAAGAAGTAAAAACTTTCGAAAAAGGCACTGATCGTCTATTCCAAAATGTCAAGAAGTCCTTGACAGCAACGGCCTTGATCACAAGCTCTGGGGCTTTCCTACTGGGTTTGGCCAGTGCAGGCGTTTTGGGGATTGGGGGCTATATGATTATTCAGAATGAATTAACAGTTGGGGACTTGATTTCATTCACCATGCTACTGGGCTTTATGATTGCTCCTATTGTGCAGATGAGCAACATTGGCAGTCAGCTAACGGAAGCTTTTGCCGGGCTGGATCGAACGGAAGAAATTATGAACATGCAGCCGGAAGATAATCCGGAAGAGCGTCCTATCCTGATCAATGACCTGAAAGGAAATATCAGGTTTGAGAACGTAACTTTTGCATACGATCAAGAAAAACATGTAATACACGACATCAGCTTCGATGCTCCCTCCGGCTCTGTCACAGCGTTGGTAGGAACATCTGGTTCAGGTAAGTCCACCATAGCCGGACTGGCCGGGTCTTTCCTCATTCCGGAAAAAGGTACAGTGTGGGTAGATGATCAAGATTTGAATAAGATCTCTCTAGATAGCTATCGTCAGAATTTAGGCGTTGTACTCCAGGATGATTTCCTATTTGAAGGCACGATTAGAGAGAACATATTATTCCCACGACCTGACGCCACCGAAGAGCAATTGCAAGATGCGGTGAAGTTTGCCTACGTAAATGAGTTTACCGATCGATTCGAAGAAGGGCTTGAAACCATCATCGGAGAACGAGGGGTGAAACTTTCAGGTGGTCAACGACAAAGATTAGCTATAGCAAGGGCTGTTTTAGCAGATCCAAGAGTTTTGATATTGGATGAAGCCACATCCAATCTCGATACGGAAAGTGAAAGCTTTATACAGGAAAGTTTAGCCCGCCTCATGGCAGGTAGGACCACTTTCGTCATCGCCCACAGGCTAAGCACGATCCGTAAAGCGGACCAGATCCTAGTCGTTGAAAAGGGTAAGATCGTGGAGCGGGGAAATCACGATGAATTGATGAAGCAAGAAGGCCGGTACTTCGAGCTGTATACTTATCAGGCAAGGATATAGATTTGAAATCTTTCCGCTATATTGGATTCAATGAAATGGGAACTTATAAACCCCTCAGAATCTATTAGAGAAAGATATGTCTATCGATATCTATCGTTAGAAAAACTTATTCATTTCCTCTCTGAAGAGTCCTTATATCTTACTCGCCTAGATAAGTTTGATGATCATTTAGAAGGTATCTCGCCCTTTGATGTAAATGAGCTCAGAATTCGACAAGAAGGGCCAACTCTCTCCATGCTTGCCAAGAGACAGATGATATATTCTTGGGAAGCCCTGATTAATGAAAATACCAGAGCCATTTCAAGAATAAAAAGGAAAGTACTTCGCCATCAAAAAACTCGATTTGTAAGTTGTTGGATTCTTGGCGATGTTGAGTCCATCGGCATGTGGGATCTATATGGCAATAATGGGTTTGCGTTGAGATTCGAAGTAGCAAACTTCATTAGAACAATCAAAGCATCAACAGAAATACAAAAAGGTAAGTCCAAAAAGCTCAATCAGGTGGCAGTCGGCAAAGTCGTCTATAAAAATTTTGATGAGGTCCTTGATAAGGAAGAAGAACAGTTTTTAAAGTACTCGGTATTCAGAAAGCACTTGGCATTTAGACATGAAAATGAATTCCGTGTTGTTGGATTTCAAGACAATATGAGGAAAGATGATGGTATCAGCTTTTTGCTACCAAAACTAGACGAGCTAAGTTTCGACATTCTTGCTCATCCAAAAATGACCACCCTCCAGTTTAAGACTTATAAAGATATTTTGAGTTTGTACTCCAAGAAACATCTACTTCAGGAATCCAATCTTAAAATATGGTTAGAGCTTAGGAATCAAGAAGTTCAAAACGAAATACCTGAAGAGATATGGAAAGCCGTTCCTGAATACGAAGGTCTTTATGAGGTTAGTAATCTTGGGGCAGTACGAAACGTAAAAAGGAAGCAAATTCTAAATGGCACCGACCATCCTTACGGATATAGAAAAGTCAATCTAGTTAAAGATAAAAAGGGACGAGGCTTTCACGTACACAGATTGGTGATGGATGCTTTTGTAGGGATTAAAGGAGACAATGTAGTAAGCCACATAAACGGAGATGCTACAGATAATAGGTTGGAGAACCTGGAACAGATTTCGCTGAGAATCGCAATTTCTAAAGGAAAAAGAAAAAACACATCCTCAAAATATACAGGTGTCAATTGGTTCAAACCGCACAAGTTATGGCGGGCTCAGTGTTCTCATGAAGGTAAACAGAATTTAATAGGCTACTTCAAAACGGAGGAAGAGGCGGCCGTGGCTTATGATAAATTCGTTGACGAACACAAGATTCAAGCTCGAAAAAACTTTCTATAAAAAAGCCCCAGCTCTAGCCGGGGCTTTTTATTTAGTCTTCCGCTATAGAAATAGATCTCGGCGCTCCAGCTCGAATAGCATCATACTTGGCCTTTTCTTCGGGAATTTTGATATTTAGCTGACTGAAGTTCACATCTCCATACAACTCGTCTGCTTTCTCCTGGTAATATTGATTGAACCCTTCATTGATAAATGAAAGTCCCTCCAAGTACGTCTGATAGGTGATATCATCCTTGGCTTTGGCACTTACCACGTAGCGAAGCTCTTTCTCAAGGTTTTCAGTGACGAAATCATAAACTTGAGACTGATAGCTACTACTTACCTCGGTACCTAAGACCAATCGCAATACTTCAATTCCACCCTCGGCAGCCAACTTATCAAGATCAGGCATTGGACTACTATGTATTTTCTCCCAGTCTTCTGGTAGTGGTGGTAATAGCATGGCCATTCCCTGAAAGTCGCCTGATGCAGACTCGCTACCATAAAGCAGTCTCCTCTTATCAAGCTTTCTCAATTCATTCTGAACTTCTTTTACAAAACCCATTTTTTGGTTCTTGTCGATGTTCATCACAATGACCGAATTGCGAGACAGTTGAGCCAGGTTGACTTGATTTTCCAACTCAGCAACTGAGATGATATTACCATTTACCGTGAGTTTGTTTGCAGCGATGGTAAGATCCAAACGATCCATACCCTCTATCTCACCCAAAGCATGGCCTTCAGGCCTTACGGCAGGTTCAAAAGCTACTGTTGTGCTTTCACTTACTTCTAAATTCTGCTCGTCAAATCGTGCATTACACTGGACTATGATCAAACTTGTAGCGATGGTCACCACTATGGCGACAGCCGCTTTTAACATTCCGGACTTACCGGATTTAATATCCATCATGGCTATTCTCTTTTTTATAAATGACAAATTGAAATTGTGTACCAACCCATTTGAGTGGTGGCTGACTACCTGTTTCAAAAGCAA
>CAZZHO010000220.1:0-6684 GCA_964653795.1 uncultured Roseivirgaceae bacterium
GCGTAGTAACTAAAAACGTTGAGCCTTTTACCATTGTGGCCGGTAATCCAGCGATGATTATAAAGAGGAGATAGGATGGAAAAAAAAATTCTCATGCTACATTCATCTTCCGATCTGTATGGAGCATCGCTAATTTTTTCCAACGTTATCAAGACACTTCAAGAAGCTGGCTACAAACCGATAGTACTACTTTCTGATGAAGGGCCTTTGGTAGACAAGATAAGATTTTTGGGGGTTCAAGTAATTTTGATTGATCTGGCGGTTTTAAGAAGAAAATCCTATTCCCTCTCTGGTATTATCAACAGTTTTTTTCGGATGATACGCGCTATCCTCAAATTGAGGAAGATCATCAAAAGAGAAGGGGTACAATTGGTATATTCCAACACTTTTGCGGTAATTACCGGGGCTTTTGCTGCTAAATCTCTTTCGATACAGCATTTTTATCATATACATGAGATAATAGAAAAACCAACTTGGCTAGCCCAATTCTTCACTCGTGTGTTGAATTGGACTTCAAGTATTGCTGTTGTCGTATCAGATGCTGTCAAAAGGAATTTAATTAGTAGTGGAGTGACGGCAGAATTAGTCATGGTTTATAATGGCTTAGATTACACTCCTTTCTTGGAGGAAGAAATGGACCTTAGAAGTGATTTCGGATTTTCAGTGACCGATGTTGTTATTGGGGTAGTTGGAAGAATCCACTTCTGGAAGGGGCAAGACTACTTTGTCGAAATTTGTAAAGATTTGCAATCACGGGGCTTGAAAGCCAAGTACTTGGTTGTTGGGGATGTGGTCCCTGGATATGAAAATCTAGAGATATCTCTTAAATCGAAAATACAGGACTTAAACCTGGAAAATGATTTCATACTCACAGGTTTTCGAAGTGATATTCCAAAGATTTTGAATACAATTGATCTTTTCGTCTCACCCTCCATATTACCGGATCCCTTACCAACAGTAATTTTAGAATCTATGGCTGCCGCAAAGCCGGTTGTTGCTACTAAACATGGTGGTGCTTTAGAAATGATCAAAGAAGGTTTAACGGGGGCATTCATTCCAATATCAGATGTTACCGAGGCTGCGAACGTCATTGACTCGATTCTAAAACGACCGGAACAATTGCTAGAAATGGGTGAAAATGGTCGAAAAAGAGTCAAGAAATACTTTTCGAAAGAATCTTTTGATGAAAAGATCATTCAAGTTATACAAAAAGCTATCGCAAATTGAAAGTCGCAATAATAGGTTCAAGAGGTTATCCATATGTATATAGTGGCTATGAAACGCTAGTAAAAGAGCTTGGCGAGAGATTGGTGTTAAAAGGAGTCGAAGTTCGTGTATATTGTCACCGACCACTTTTTTCTCACCGACCTAGGTATGTGAATGGGATAGAACTAATATATATGCCTGCAATTGAGACAAAGGTGCTGAGTCAATTGTCAAATTCATTTTTTTGTTTCTTGCACTGTTGCTTTTCAAAAGTAGAGGTGGTTTTTGTAGTTAACACTGCCAATGGGCCTTTTGGATTACTCACACTTCTTTTCAGAAAAAAGACTGTCATAAACCTTGATGGGATTGAGTGGCAGCGGCCAAAATGGAAAGGTTTTGGTAGTAAATATTTTTTCTGGGCCTCAAAACTTGCAACTAAGTTTTATGACCACTTGGTAAATGACTCGGATGAAATGAAAAAGTTGTATCAAGAACTTTTCAATGCGGAATCGACTGTTATAGCCTACGGAGCTAAGATTCGGTACTCACAAAAACCAGAACTAATAAAAAAATGGCAGTTGGCTCCAAATGATTATTACATTATCGTTGGAAGGCTGATTCCAGATAATAATGCTGATCTTATCATAAAAGGATTTCTTCTGTCGGGAAGTGTGAAAAGGCTCGTAATTGTAGGTGATGTCCCTTACCTTGATAAGTATGCAACATCATTAAAGGAAATGGCTAATTATGATGATAGGCTTGTTTTTACAGGGTATGTCAAGGATCAAGAACTATTAGCCGAGCTATATCACAATAGTTACTGTTATTTTCATGGTCATGAATATGGTGGGACCAATCCAACAATGCTCAAGGCTATGGCATATGGATGTTCTATTTTGGCTTTAAATACTAGATTCAACAGAGAGATGTTGAGCAATGGAGAATTCGGATATTTTTTTGAAAAGAATGTCAATGCTGTGAGAGAAGCCGTAGAATGGTCGGAGAAGGAGGAGGAAACCATGTTTGCATTGAAACGCAAGGTCCGAAATGGCATTACGGAAAAATATGATTGGGACGAAGTAACCAAAAAATATCTAGAAGTATTTGGAACAGACTAAATTGAGAATTTTTTTTTCTTCAAAATCAGTATTCCACTTAAAATCATCATTATTTCGATGCTTAAAAAGCCGGATAATAAGCCAGTGATTGAATATTGAAATGCTAGAATGGTAGAAATCAGAAGCAGGGAAAAAAGGCCAGATAGCTGGTAAACCAAATAAAGTCTATCCATCTTCATGGATACTAGGGAAAGACTTAAAGGGATATTTAATAGAAGTAAAAGAGGTAAAACTGCTATTATGGCTATATAGCGATCCAAGTATTCATTATTAAGTTCTTCACTAAGAAGAGGCAATAATTTAGGACCCAGTAGAAGTAAGGCAAATGAAAAAATGGTCACTGGCAAGGCTCCAATTTTCAAGACTTTGAGCATTTTTATTTTCAGAAATTGAACTCCATTTTTTGATATTTCTGAAGACTTTGGAAACAATGATCTAAATGCCACTGAGGCAGTATTGGCTATTATTGCCACCAACCTATCTAAAACGCTAAATAGTCCTAAGATCGAAGGACCGAGTAGGAAACCTGCGATAATTATTGATCCATTTCGATATGTGGTTGAAGTTGAGTTTGCCAAAAAAATTGAAAAGTTTTGCTTGAGATTCGTTCTAATTTTCTCAAAGTCCAGTATCAATTTAATTCTACCAACTTGGCAGATCATAATAGCTATGGCAATTCCAGAAGCTAATATCCAAGAAAATCCATTTAGTAGATTCACTAAAAAGGTATCACTCTCATCATGAACAAAAAGTAACAAACCAAATAAATATAATAGCCTTGCTCCCAGATTGATTATAGTAATCCAGTACATTCTTTGAACACCCTGAAAATACCAAACCGGTAACAGTAATCTTCCAATCACGATAGTGTAGCTACTTAATATTACTGATCTGTTTATTCTCCAGTCAGTAATCAACTCTGATAGGATGAGAAGAAATACAAAACCAATTATAGATAGAAATACTCTTGTTGAGATAGTGTTTTCCGCTATTCGACGAATCTTTTGAAGATTTTTGGGACTTCTACTTATTTCACGCGTACCAGTTAAATTTAATCCGTAATCACCTAAGCCTACAAGAAGGTTTGCAATGCCCAAGGCCAATGAGATTACTCCATATTTCTCAAGTCCTATTTTATTGAGCAATACTGGTATTACAAGTAGAGGAATAATATAATTCGTTACTTGCATTAAGCCTAAGAAGAAGATGTTATGTAGTACCTGTTTATTCAAGTTGGGACATCAGTTGGCTATATTTTGTATGCCATACATTTAGGTATCGATTAATTCCAAATTCTTCTGACAATCGCAATTGGTCTGGCAGATATTGACGTAACAGGAAAAGTATTTCTTGGTTTGACAGCTTAGATGGCTTCTGGCTCAATAAAGTTTTCTTGAAAATTTCCTTGGTCTTTTTCGATATTAAGTTTCTAAAGGGGATTTTCTTTAGAAACTTTGTTTTACTACCATAGTAATAACCCTTGTTAAGTGTTGGAACGTTATGTATTATATTTGAAGGAACCCCTAGGAAAGTGAATAGACTATCCATGAAACTTTCGGGGTTTTTATTAAAATCTTCGTAATACGAGATCAACAGGTTTTTTCCAAAAACCTGTTGATAAATACTTAGACTATTTGCATAATGTCCTAGTTCAAGATATAGTCTGGATTTGCCCCACCCTTTCTCGCTGCGATTTAGATCCATTTTTATAGCTCTCATAAGACTAGTATGCTTTTCACGACCAGACCTGTAATCCATATTATAATG
Source organism: uncultured Roseivirgaceae bacterium (assembly GCA_964653795.1). Classification (GTDB taxonomy): domain Bacteria; phylum Bacteroidota; class Bacteroidia; order Cytophagales; family Cyclobacteriaceae; genus JAWPMT01. The sequence continues at coordinate 4,092 of CAZZHO010000220.1, forward strand.
GGATTTTATTCTTTCTATAGGATCTCGTAAAACTGCAATTATTTTTGCGTCTGGATTCATGGAGGTTATTTTTAGGGCACAGTCAGGTTCCCAGAAATAACTTGGGCTTGATTCTCCTCTGTACCTCACATGAGTGGCACATTGGTCAAAAAGCTGTAGATAATCATTCTCATCTTTTATGACCTTTGAATGAATAATATCCGTTGAAATATCCACTACATTTTCTGTAAAAAAGTGAGGCTCTTTGATCTGAGACATGCATATATGAGGATGACTATCTAGGAGATTGTGAATAGAGGTTGTTCCAGATTTTGCTACTCCTATGAGAAATAGGTTTGGTCTGTTGGTCACCGAAATAAATAAATTGTTTTCAACGAGATAAAAAGATTAGAAACGTCTTTGCCCTTTACAAAATAGGGCTGTCCAGGTGGGTTGTCAAAAAGTTCCCACTGATAATTTAGAGCTCTGGTGTATATGATTGAAGTATCGAAGATGAAATCTTTGAATACAATTGTGCTTTCTAACCCAATGTTATAATCAACCCAAAACCTTCGCCAATCTTTGTTGTCTTCAAAGGCGAGGTAGAAGAAGTCCAGGTCATTGGCTATTCTCTCGAATCGTAACCCATATACCTCTAGGCCCCTCACCAGTGAAAATTTGAAAAGGTCAACATTCGTACCGGGTCCGGTGCTTGCCCCTAGAACTTCTCCAATATGGGTGTAACCATGTCTAACCCCACTGTGTAAGTACCAACTTCCTCCATCTCTTATCAAATAATTAGCAGATTGGGACATTTGAGTGTGTTCATATTCTACCTGAAACTGATAAATTGAATTAGACATATTGAAAATCTTGGAAATACCAAAAATGTATGCCCTTGAGTGCTGCGGGCCCAGCAGAAAATCCCGGATATTTAAAGAGGCATCGTTCCTTCCGAATTCGAAGTAAATTTCAGCTTTTTCCTTTTGCCAAAACCATCTGAGGAAAACTGAAATAAGTTGATCAATTTCAGTTTCTTGTCTATTGAGATCGTCATTTTGGCGAAATAAGTTAATGAAGACTGGGAGGTAGTCATTGCTATTTTTCGCTAATTCGGAATATTGCTGCACAACCCTAACACCTCCCAAGCTTAGACCAGGAACTATTTTTGGCTGATAAGAAAAGGTCAAAGCTGATAAATATCTCCAATCATTAAGACGGAAGTTTGAAAATGACAACCCTTCTTTCGAAGGTGTTTGAGAGTTACTGCCATTTAACCTCCCAGCTATTAGATTCCATTCGAAATTCCCAATCAGCGTAGGAATTGGCTTATTGGATCTAAAGGTAAGATGAGCGAAACTCCTTGCGTTGTTAGACATTAAGAGACTGTTTCTTTTCCCAGGCCCCCACCATAGGCTTTCATTGGAGATGCCAAGACCTATACCTTCCCAGTACAGGATGGCATGTGACTGACCTGGTAATAATTTTATATCATCAGCACCATCAACTCTTTCCGGAATGTCAGCCCTAAGCCATGTTTCATTCCTGATTTGCCAAAGCCTATCCGAAAGAGTGTCTGGAAAACCATCATATGGTAGACTTTCTGAGGCCACCAGTTCAGGAGCTAATTGTACGGAGATGAACTGCCACTTTATGTCTGTGCCAACTCTAGTTAAAGTCTGGATTCCCAGTCCTGGAGTGATAGCACCGTTATTACTCCTGTAAGGGTGATGGCTATTCCATTCTACTAGGTTAAATGGAGCATGCAAATTAATCTCAATGCCTTTTGAGTCCAGGACCTGCTTCTTCCACCAAACACTATCTTCATTGGCAGTTGTTGGTCTTACCGTGAAGGAAAGAGTAGAATCATAGTTATTGTTGAGTTGCGATCTTCTGATGTAATCTTCTACTGCAGAATTGCCTACAGTCAAGTTTTGACTTGAAAGGTTCGAGCTGAAAAGAAATAAGAAAATAATATAGAAACTTCTCAATTCCATATAGTGATAATTAGGTTATCCAAAGACCAACTCTCATCACAAAATGGGTCTTCGGTATTGGTTTGAACCAGCTCATCGAAAAATCTAATGAAGGCTACATCTTCTTCATGCCGAAGTATTTCGTCGATTCTATAAAAAGTAGATCCTGATGCATTCAAACTATCAGCGCATATACCATAGGCGCCTCCTTGATTCGCTGATTTTGGATCATTAAATGAAGGATATCGATTTGGAAATGACTGAGGTCTCCTTCTTGAAGAAAAATTTGAAAAACTAGTTTGATAGAAAAAGTCTGAATTGGTATTTATGTTTTGTTTTCGATTGACTCGGATATTCCACAGGTCAGGTCCGTTTGGACTAGGCATATTGCCGTCCCATGTATCATGAATAATAACGTCGCAAGTGATTTGTAAGAATTTATGGTCAGGCAGGTTGCTTAATTCTACTGTAAAGCCGTCATTGTGGAAATTTCCTAACACTCTGTTTCCTCCCATCATCAAACTCCTAGGTACTGGTAATTCGCTTAGCTGCTCAAAATTGTTGGAATAGATTACTTGGCTGGAACTAATTTCTTCTTGACAAGAAGAGCAAGTAAAGATTAAAAGGAGTGAAATATT
>CAZZHO010000221.1:0-6657 GCA_964653795.1 uncultured Roseivirgaceae bacterium
ATGAAAAAGACCTTGATGTCTGGAGTAACGACTGTAAGAGATCTTGGGGGTAGTGGAGTTAATGTTTCTCTTCGAAATGCCATCAATAGAGGAAAAGTAGATGGTCCCCGAATCCTAACCGCTGAGAAAGCACTCTCAATTACAGGTGGGCATGCTGATCCAACCAATGGGTACAGAAGGGAGCTGATGGGAGATCCTGGACCGAAAGAGGGTGTGGTGAATAGCATCGAAGACGCCAAGAAGGCTGTGCGCTGGAGATACAAAGTGGGTGCTGACTGGATCAAAATTACTGCTACTGGAGGCGTACTCAGTGTAGCTAAAGATGGACTAGGGCCTCATTTTCAAGAAGAGGAGATTGCTGCTATAGTAAAGGCGGCTAAAGACCTGGGATTAGACGTAGCTGCACACGCGCACGGCACTGAAGGGATGAAAAGAGCCATAAGGGCAGGAGTGCGAACAATTGAGCATGGCACATTCATGGATGAAGAAGCGATGGATCTAATGGTCAAAATGAATTGCTACTATATTCCGACCATATCCGCTGGTAAGTATGTGGAGGGTAAAGCAAAAACACCAGGATACTTTCCACCGGTAGTAGCTGCTAAAGCAGCGGCAATAGGCCCACAAATTCAAGATAATTTTCGAAGAGCCTACATGAAAGGTGTGCCTATTGGTTTTGGTACTGATGCAGCTGTTTTTCCTCATGGTGACAACTGGAAGGAGTTGGTTTATATGAATGAGGCTGGCATGCCAGCTATTGAGGCTATTATGGCCGCAACCTCTGTAAATGCCAAGATCTTAAGAATGGAAGATCAAATTGGAGCCATTAAAGAAGGACTCTCAGCAGATATTATTGCAGTAGAGGGTGACCCTTTAAAAGATCTCGAAGTGTTTGAAAATGTGCTGTTTGTCATGAAAAGCGGAAAAGTCTATAAACAGCTCAATTGATTCAAGGACCTCCCATCACGATTCGAGTAGGTAATCTTACGATTCAACTTTATTGATGGGACTGAGGTGAGTACTAATCGTTTTCATCATCAAACGAAAAGCTTAAATCGACATGAAGAACACGAAACTCACAATATTCGCCTTATTAGTTATGTTGGTATCCACTGTTGGATACGCTCAGGCCCCTAAGAATGGTATCCTTATTAAAATGGATGACTACACGCTTGATGTAGCAGGTGGCGAGGCCTCTACGAAAGTATACTTCGTTAGATCCAAAAGACTTTCTAAAGTGAAACTTGAAGCGCCAAAAGTGCAGGCTCCTGCAGGTTATGAGATTTCATTAGAGCCAATAGCGGATGAAAAAGATGCTTATATGATGACCGTAAAGGCTAGCGCACCTTCTACTGAAGATCTTACTTTGATTGTGGATGGCGCCGGTCGATGGAGAAATTCTATACAATCAGCTACGTTCTCAATTAGCAGTGACGCGGTAGCTAGCAAGAATTGAGAATTTTATTTATTAATTTCATACAGTAGTAAGTAGGGTGAAGGTTTTAAGCTTTCACCCTCTTTTCATTTACAACATTGACTGCAAAAGCCAAGAAATATCTGGTTAGGGTTCTTTTGGCCCTTTTTGTCTGGCTGTTTTTCCATGTCAACAACTATCAAGATGAGTCAGATGGTGGAGTATGGAGCCTGGGCATTGTGGACAGGATCTACATACTTTATACTACTGTAATTGTCCTTACTATATGGGAGCTTTTTGATTTTGTTATGGCCAAAATCAAAGTCAGTTCCTATGATCTAAGTGACTACAAGGATACTTTTCGACTTTTTCTGATTCTCACGTTAGTAGGGTTACCACTTGTCTTGGCCTCTACTTGGTTCTCTGAGTTCTATATCAAGCCCTATTTCAAAGAGCAGTGCTGTTCGATCCTCGAGTCTTCTACAGAAGGGTTTGTAAGGATGGCTTTTCAGGCCCAGGTTCTAGCATGGTTGATTATTAGTGGGGAATTATTGAAAGTATATCATGATCAGAGTAAGAAAAATGAGCGTGATAAGGCTTTGATGCAGAAAGAGTTGCTTCAAAGCCAATATGTGAATCTGAAAAATCAGGTAAATCCGCACTTTCTATTCAACAGCTTCAGTGTGTTACAATCTTTGATCGATACAAAGCCAGCGGAGGCTTCAAAGTTTCTGGAGCGTCTGTCAAAGATGTATAGGTACATGCTTGATAACAGGGAGGAATCTCTCAGTAGCGTTGAAAAAGAATTAGGTATCCTGGATCACTATTTGTACTTGCTGAAGATCAGGCACGAAGAGAGTTTGCAAGTCAATATTGACGTATCCTCTGACTATCACCATAAATACATACCGACGCTATCTCTGCAGATGTTGGTCGAAAATGCTGTGAAGCATAATCAGTTTTCGAAAAGAGAACCACTGCTGGTTACATTGGATGTCGAAAACGAATATTTGGTGGTGAGGAATAAAGTGAAAAAGAAAGGCGCAACAGAGGACTCTACTAAGTTGGGTCTTGAAAACATTCGCAATCAATACAATTTACAGACGGAGAAATCTGTGATTATTACTGAGGACGAGCAATTTTTCACTGTGAAGTTGCCGATCCTATCGGGACTTAGATTTAGCTAGCCTATGCTCGCACTTATTGTTGAAGACGAAAGACTTTCTGCGGACCGACTCAAGTCTCAAATCCAACGACTTGCTCCTAATTTGGAGATTTTGGATATTCTTGATTCGGTAGAATCCGCTGCTGATTGGTTCCGGGACAATAGTCATCCAGATGTTCTTTTCCTTGATATCCAGCTAAATGATGGGACTGGTTTTGATTTGTTGAATAAGCTCAAAGTCAATTTCCCGATCATCTTCACCACAGCTTACGATCAATATGCCATCAAGGCCTTTAAGTTCAATGGAGCTGATTACTTGCTAAAACCAGTTAGTGATGATGAACTGAAAGCGGCTATTGAGAAGGTCCAGAGTATGCACAATGTAGAAGATCATGTGGTGGAGCAGCAATACGGTCAGATCCAGAAGATTATCTCTGGCGACTTTAAAAAGCGATTCCTGATCAAAATAGGAGAGCGGTTTCAGTCAATAGGCATTGCCGATGTAGCCTTTTTCCAGTATAGTGAAAGCATGTGCTATGTAGTGACTACAGATGGTAAAAAGTACCCTGTAGACTATACTATGGATCAGCTTGAAGGGCTTGTTAATCCTCTGGAGTTTTTTAGGATCAATAGACAGTACTTTGTCAGCCTTGGTAGTATTGCTGAAATCCACAGTTACTTCAATAGCAGATTGCTACTAAAACTAAATCCCGACCAACCATCTGAAGTGATTGTTAGCCGGGATCGAGTGGCGGATTTCAAATATTGGATGGACCTATAACTTAGTTTTGGTGCACATGTACATCCATCTGAGGGAATGGAATGTTCAACCCCTCCTTCGCAAATGCATTGTATACGTTTTCGTTCATGTCAAAGTGAATACCCCAATAGTCGCTGCTTTGAGCCCAAACTCTAACTACAAAGTTTACTGAGCTATCAGCTAGTGCAGAAACTGCGATAAATGGCTCCGGGTCTTTCAAGATTCTTTCATCGGCATTTATCAATGACTCAAGCACCTTCCGGGCCTTCGCAGTGTCATCGCCGTATCCGATACCAAATGTGAAGTCTACCCTTCGTAACTCTTCTGTGCTATAGTTCGTCATAGACGAGTTCGCAAGACCTCCATTTGGTATGATGATGGTCTTGTTATCTGGGGTCTTTAGAATGGTATTGAAAATCTGGATTTCTTTTACGGATCCGATATAACCTGCGGCATCAATAACATCCCCGACTTTAAAGGGCTTCAGAATTAAGATGATAACCCCACCAGCGAAGTTTTGGAGTGTGCCTTGAAGGGCCAAACCTACTGCCAAACCAGCAGCACCGAGAATCGCCACGAAGCTGGTCATTTGGATGCCGACCATACCTATGACCGAGATCACTAGCATGATTTTCAGCATGGCGTTGATCAACGAAACCAAGAAAGGAGCTAAAGATGGGTCTACACCTCTTTTCTCAAAACCTTTTCGAATCGCTCTTGTGATGATGCCAATTACCCATAGGCCAATGATTAAGGTCAAAATCGCACCTACCAGGGCAGGACCTTTATCCCAGACGAAATCAATGGCCTGAGAAGAGTACTTTTCTAATTCTTGCATTTTAAGTAATTAATTGGTGATTGTCTTAAATATAAAACTATCACGAAAGTAGAAATCGACCAGTTAAGCTGTCGTTATTCTTCGGGGAACGGTATGAATATGAAGTTTGTAAACGACTCATCTACGACGAATAGACAACAGAATTCGTCGGGGTTTTTATAAGCGCCTTTGAATACATCTTCATCAGAGATCAATTGCCTGTCGATGAACTCTGTGAGAAAAGAAGCGTAGTAATGAAATTTGTTTTCAAATGCTTCAGCCTCATAAAGCAAGTTGCCTATTGGGATTTCTTCTCTGGATATGGGGAATATAGGGAAATCGGAGAATCCTCTTTTTCTGATTTGATAAGAGGCTTCCTTCAATTGATCAGCCACTTTCACAAAATCACTGGAAATCACTCCAAGGAGCTTTGGGTCTAATTCTGGGTCGTTTTGCATCTTCTAGATGTCAAAATTATGAAGCAGATCCCTAATTCCTATAATAAAATGGACTCATTAGACTTTCTTGAAAGTGGCTGATTTCTATTTTTTACATTAATTCTTGTCAATTTCGGGCAGAGGGCTGTAGTTATCCTTTTTCAAAGCGAAGAAAGATATAGACAACAGGATAATTCCTATGCCTGCCATTACCCATTTGAATTTCGTCGTTTCTAAGAATGAAATGCTCACATCGCTAACGGACCCTTCCATCTGAAGTATACTATTAAACTGATTCTCAGCGGATAGTATGACTCTAAAACTCTCTTCAGGAGTATACCACCAAAAGACGGTGTGATGCCTAGAGTTTTGACTGAAAGCATCGATTTCGATTTCCAACTTTTCGACCTTATTTGGATAGTTTTTGAGATGAAGTTTTACCTGCGTTTCGTGGCTGCCAAGTTTAATCGCGCCTATGCCAAACTCCATTTTTGTTCCATCACCTAAGATATGGGTATGCTCCTTGATATAGGCTACAATCATTTCTTTGTAGTTATCAGGGTCCAGGCTTGAAAATTCTATGCCAGGGTGTTCATGGGTTAAGGCCTCATGAACACCCGCCTGCGTTAAGTATATCTGTAGCAATGCACCCTCCTTGATATTAGCGTGCAATTCGAATCGGGCACTGTATGGATCATGTGCTAATGTCACACCGGACAATGTCAATAGCCCGATTGTTAAGGTTATTATATTTCTCATATGCTACTATTGAAATGAAAATGTTCTTTCGGCTGACACACCCATCAGACAGGGGGGCGTGTTAGGGACGTCTGTGAAACTTGCTACGTAGTGATACACGCCATCAGGATATTCAGTAGTAGCTGCTGTTCTTCCGTTGCACTGATCAAGATCATCCGGAATTTCAGCGTATACGTAAATGGGATAGCCATCTTTAGCAAAACCAACCAGCTCTTCACCAGAAGAGACTTGTGATACCAATGTGCAGCTGATATCACTAATGTCGGCAGCGGCCAATACCTGGCTCATGGCCTGAGGGATAAGGTGCAAATGGTAATAGCCAGTTGGGTCCGGGTGTCCTCCGCACGGATCGAGCGATGGAAAATTAATCTGTACGCTTTCCATGCCATCAGGGCCCTCTGTTGCCGATGGGGGAGGTCCTTTTATGGGACTTCCGTCCAAAGTGAGTCCTCTATCATCAGTATCATCCAGTACATCTACCGAGGAGCCGACCTTTGGAGTTACTGGAATGATATACGAGAAAGTGAAGCTTGCGTCGTAGGGAAGTTCGAGGCATGTCGATATTGACATATCAGGAGCGCTCATTTCACTACTAGTCTCAACATTTACATTGCCGTCTTCATCTAAAATATTCCAACCATCAGCTTCCAAATCTTCCAGGAACGATCGTGCTATATTTCGTAATCCAGGGTTAGTATTCCCGTCATATACTGCCAAGCCTCCGACATCATCTATCGTAGGTGGGCAATATGGCCCAACATCTCCATCCATTCCATCACCAGAAAATGTTATTTGGTAACAGTCCGCAGTGGTACCATCTTCTAACGTTGACGAGATAGTTTCAATCGATACGAAGGTGTTTTCATTGAAAAAAGCAGCATCAATAATGGTTTCGGAATCGGAACCTGCATCCGAGTCTGGATCCGTTGGAGGGTCATCATCCTGACCGTCATCATCATCCATATCAGTGTCCATGTCCATTTCAGTTTGATCATCTTCATCAGGTTCCATGCTGTCATCATCTCCTTGACAACTGAGCAAAAACAAACCGATTAAGATCGCAATAAGGCTAGGTTTAAAGTTTATCATACAATTAAGTGTTTGAATGAACCAGTAGACCAAAAAACTATCAGTCTCTACTTGGTATTTGATTTGTGCTCCGTACGATATCCCCTGGACAAATGGTTGCGTGACTGTGGGTTTTGAGGCTTTTAGAGCTGTTAGGATAAATCCAGTTGATTGCTTGAAGAAAGAGTAAAATGAAGCACAATCCTCTGAAAAAATGGTTCTGATTTAATCCAACCT
>CAZZHO010000222.1:0-6638 GCA_964653795.1 uncultured Roseivirgaceae bacterium
TGGAGATGGCTATGATGACAATGCCCCGGAAGATTGTTTCGCCTGCCATAGAGAAGACTATTTTGCCACTACTTCACCTAATCACGTAGAAGTAGGATACTCCACGACATGCGACGATTGTCACACCATTTTCTCATGGAGTACTTTGAATGCTGGCAATCACGACTTCTTTCCTCTCATAGGTGGACATGCCATCAATGACTGTGCCCAGTGCCACCTCACGGAAAATTTCAGTGATACTTCGCCTGAATGTGTCAGCTGCCACCTAGAAGATTACAATGAAACAACAAATCCCAATCACCTGGAAGTGGGCTTCTCTACGGACTGTATGGAGTGCCACAACATCAATAATTGGGAAGATTCGGACTTCAATCATGATGCCCTGTACTTCCCTATTTTCTCAGGCAACCACAGACGAGGTGTCTGGAACGAATGTACTGAGTGTCATATACAATCAAATGATTACTCCATTTTCAGCTGCCTCGAATGCCACGAGCACAACCGTGCAGACATGGCCAATGAGCATGATGATGTGGCTGGATACAGCTACGTGAGTACAGAATGTCTAAGGTGTCACCCTAATGGAGATGAATAGCAAAAGCATGAAGAATATCAAAAGAATAGGTTGGGTGGCTTTTGCATTGATGAGCATGCCATTCATGAGTTACTCGCAAAAAGCGAGCCCTCAGACAGGTCAGGTATCCTTTGTAACCTCATCCCGAGCTTATGTCAAGTTTGATAATACCGAGACCATCTTGCCTGGAGATACGCTTTCTTTTTGGCAAAACGAGACATTGGTTCCCGCCATGGTGGTAGAACAGAAATCCTCCATCTCCATCGTCGGAAAGCCTCTGGCAGGTGTGAAACTGAGCAAGGGTGATCCTATTCACTTTCATGGACGATCGAAAAAGACAACTGTCGCAGAGGCCATCGAAAAGAAAACACCCGTTCGCACAAAGGATAATGTCAAAGGCCTGGTATCCGTTGCCACTTACTTGAGTGGTTCTTCGGCAGAAGACTTCAATGCCAGAAACATGGCCAGGGTCAGGTTCTCTGTCAAAGAGATCAATGATTCTCGCTTTTCGGTATCGACGTATATGATTTACCGTCAAAACCTTGAGGCTTCTGAAGACACGATCTACAGAAGTCCTGGCTTGTTCAATGTCTACAACCTTTTCCTGAATTACGAAAAAGAAGGAGACTATAACATTGGAATAGGCAGGAAAATCAACCGAAGGGTGGCATCACTTGGCATGGTGGATGGTCTACATGCAGAAAAGCAGCTTGGATTCCTACACTTTGGAGGAATCGCCGGATTTAGACCTGATCAGCAAAACAACACCTTCAATACCAACCTCCAGCAACTAGGAGGTTATGTAGGGGCCTCTTTGGAAAAAGGCAACAAGTCTGTTGAAACGACAGTAGGGCTATTGGAACAGAAAAATGGCGGTGGCCTGGATAGAAGGTATGTATATGGTCAGGGGTTGCTAAACCTAGGGAATGGATTTAACATATTCTCTTCTGCAGAGATGGATCTGTACAGCCTACAGTCTGATCTGACGGAAGGGGGAGCCAGGTTGACAAACCTGCACATTGCTTCCAATTTTAGGGTCAACCGTAGTGTACGCATGTCTTTGAGCTATGACACCAGAAGGCAGATCATTTACTATGAGACTTTCCAGACGTACCTTGAAAGATTGATCGCTGATGACGAAGCAAGACAAGGTATTAGGGCCAGGATCAATTGGAAGCCTATTAAAGGCATCACCATGGGACTGGCCTATGGGAAGCGATATCAAAACAGTCTGCAGAATGCCTCTGACAACTACAACTTGTTCATTTCTATCCGCAATATGCCGGTAATTGGCGGTGTATTGAGTGGCAACATGAACGTCAATCAGTCAGCCTATTTGAATTCAGCATCACATACCATACGTCACAGTCGATACTTCTTCAAAAACAAAGTAAGTGTATCCAACTACCTGCGGACGGTGGTCTACACCTATAACCCTGAAAGGGAAACCACCATCGTACAAGAGTTCCTGGGCACCAATATGAACTACCTTTTCGGAGACAATTGGTCGGTTGGTGGACTAGCAGAATTCTCCCTAAGAAAAGCAGAATACAAAACGCGGGTTAACCTGCGCATTACCAAAAGATTTTAAATCATGGAAAAGAAAATATCATCTTCATTAGTGCTCGTTGCAGCACTTATTATGGTCAGCAGCTGTACTGATCAACCCAAAGTGATTCAGGCCGTAGCCACTTCCAACGAAACAGAGATCAAGTCAGCAGCACTACCTGACGGTCACGCTGTAAGCTTCGAAAGCCCTACTCAGCCAGTAAGTGAAGTGCATCAGGTCACAGTTAAAGAAATACTACCTACTACTAGATATGTGTACGCATTGGTAAAGGAGAATGACTCAGAGTACTGGGTGGCTACTAATAAAATGGCCCTGGAAATAGGCGCTACTTACTATTATAAGAACGGGCTTTTGAAAAGCAACTTCTTAAGCAAAGAGCACAATCGAACGTTTGAAAAGCTATACCTTGTCTCATCCCTTGTACCCAATAATCACGGATTAAAAAGTGGCGAAACTCCTACTAAAAAGGCTCCAGTTGCCAATACCAAATTTGTTCCTGCCGATGGAAGCGTCAAGATTGCTGATATCATTGCCAATCCAGCAGAATATGCTGGGAAGACCATTCAGGTTAGTGGTGAGTGTACGAAGGTGAATCCTAACATCATGAAAAGACACTGGATCCACCTGAAAGATGGCAGCAAGGACGATTACGATTTTGTAGTGACGAGTCAAACGCAGATTCCAGTTGGTCACGCCGTGACCTTCACCGGCACCATCAACCTCAAAAGAGACTTTGGATCAGGCTACTATTATGAGATTTTGATGGAAGATGCTGTGGTGATTGGTGGAAGCTAGGATTCAACCAATATAATCGAACAACCTCTCTTTCTCATTCCAAAAAACAGGTTCTTTACTGGTTTTCTCTGCTAGCAATTCCAATATAGCATTTGATCTTTCAGGTTGATATCCGCTTGATTCGTTATTGATAATAGAAATTCTCTCTGAGATGATATCATTATATTTTGAGCGTTCTGAAATCTCAAAGTTCACTATAGTCTTGCGGATATCGTTTTCAAAATAATATGGCGTAGAACCTGTGATATAGGTAATCAAAAAAAGACGAGAACTTCTATTCACAATAGCATTGAAGCGTATACTTTTAAAATCATCTAGTGACTGACGAAGCTTCACTTCATCCGCATAATTAGCCTTTAAGAAGTTATTAGCATCCTTTCTAAAGGTCTCCCTTTCTTTCTCCTCACGTTCGTCTTTAAACTGTATGCAAAAAGCATTTACTACACCTACAATATAATTTGCTAAGTCAAATACAGTAGATGAGATATATGCAGGATCCTCGCATATTTTATAGTAAAAAACTACCCCAGTTGGATCATAAGTTTGTTTTACCTGATAATTCTGCTGATTGAAGTGAATTACTTTGGTAACAGTATCCTCAGAGGTGTCATATATTGGATTTTCATACACATTAGCGTCCACCCAACCACCATCGGTAACAACTAAACCATTTTCTTGAGATTTGATAAAAACTGAAACGAACTTATTATTGAGAGTTGAAAATGGCGTAGATATTTCGATTACGTCTCCTCTAACCTTAAAGGAATTTAGCCCACAAAAGCTTTTTTTCACCTCCTCATATATCTCAACCAATTCCATTATTCAAATCTGACTCCTTTAAATTCAAAATTGTCTTGATTTTGAAATTCAATTTCTAGAATCCTATCCTCGATATTAGGAAAATTTCCATCTGTCAATTGACACTTTGTTTCTGAACAAAAGTGAGAAAGACCGAAATTGATGTCATTAGCAATTATCTCTGACTCCTTCTCATTCACCAAATTTTCTGTTTTATAAGCAATTCTCCTACCTCCAGAATCGAAAGTATTAAAGTGGGGTGTCGTTACAACTTGATCAAGTAAGTGTAATTCTGGGTTTGAGTTCCTATGGGCAGGCCCGTCAGAATCGAATCTAACGATTGGCTCACTGGTTAAAGCTTTGCACTTAAGCTTAATTCCGTATTTCTTCTCCCTTTTACTTTTTTCAACAGTCAAAGTCAGTTCATCTTCCACATTTGAATGTCTAACTTTAGAATTCCCTACCAGCCAATGAACATTATTCTGTTTCGGTTCCAAAATGATGGTTGAATGTTCTATTTCCTTCGGCTCGGACATTAGCTCTTGAAAAAACTCAAAGCCATCTCTTACTTCTTGATTAATCTTCATTGGGATAAATTCTACCGACCAAGAACAAGATTAGTATTTTTTTAGGCTAAAACCATTATTTACCATTATTTCCAATTAAGGCAATGGAGAACAACGGAGAGTCTACCTATCCAACCTAAAGACCAGCATGGCCTGACCGGATAGAGAATTGAGCTTGTTGTCGTAAGGGCCCAGGTTGGTTCCACCTAAAGTTTGTTGGAGTTTCAATCCGCCACTCACACGGGGACCGAATTCAAAGACTGCTCCACCTGCCACCCCGAAAGCAGGTAGTGAGAAAGTATTGCCAGCTTCAAAGTCTGGCGTCACATCGCCATTGCTGTTACTCTCAATTTTGTAGAACTGGTTGAGAATGAATCGCGTGCGTAAGGACCCTCCTAAGAATGGATTGACTTTTCTTCCAGGCATCAGATAGAATCTTCCCTCAAAAGGAATGTCCATCCAGATAAGGTTGACTTTTAGCTCCTTGATGTCGCCTAACACCGCGTCCGGCACATCTTCAAAAACTGACAGGTCCGTATTTTCTGTATCGTAAGACTCTCCTTCTACCGAAGAATACTCCAGACCTGAGAGGAAGCTCCATCTGGGATTCATTTTTCTTTCCACCATAGCCGAGATCAGGGTTCCTCTTGGAGTGCCTGCCTCATTGAGCGGTGTGAGTCCCGCTCCTACGCCTACAGAAGCCCACCACTGCCGGTTTCTTTTGCGCTGCTGTTTTTTTCGGATATCATCAACGGTCGCTGGTGCGGTAGAAACCGTATCTCTATCCACAGAAGGTCGCTCCACAAGCATCAGGTTGGGAGGCGTCAGTTCCTCAAGATCCGTAACGAATTCATCATCCTCCACACTCCTCTCAGTAGCTGCTAGCGTCATATCCTGGTCAGCTAGGACCAGACTTTCAAATAGTTGTCGCCTCTCCGCATTGGAAAGTTCCGCAATGTCTTCCTCAGTAACCTCATCCGATAGGGCACCTAGTTGGTCTTCCTCAGAAGCGGAAGGATCAGTTCCGGTCATCAGCGCCTTCAACACCTTGTTCCCAGCAGAGTCTTCGGCTACGGTCAACAAAATATCATTCAGGTACTCCTCTTCTTCCGCTTTAGCGCTCAGGTATTGGAGCTTCTCGCCGAATGTGGTGGGAGCAGGTTTTTCGATGACGATCTCAACAGGTTCTGTTGTACTGGTTTCCAGCAAACTGGCCAGTAATGTCGGATCATCCTGTAGTGTCTGCACAAAATCCTGAAGGGCTGCCTGCACCATACCTTCTACTTCTTCATCACTCATACCCTGAGGCACTTGCTGAGTTTGTCGGTAGGACGCGAATGAAAGATCAGATAGGGCCTCGGTAAGACTGTCTCGTTCCTGGGCAAATGCCTTGATAATAGACCGGGTGGTGTATTGGAGGCTGTCAAAAACAAGGCTATCCAGGTAGATATCCCTCCTCACCTGCTGCTCTAGCTCCACTACTTCATTTCTGGTCTCTACCAATTCATCTTGTAGGATGAAGGTGCGATAGAGGAAAAAGACAGTGGTGATAACCAGTACCACATTAGTAGCCAGAATCGCTCTGGAAGTCCAGGAAATAGAAGGCGGCGAAACATGCGGCATGTCATGGGTGAGGCGGCTTAGTTCTGACGCAGAAGGTCCTATCGGGTCTTCGAAAGACTCTAGCTTACCTTTGATAATATCGTCGAACTTCCCGCTATCCATGCTCCGCTAATCCCGGATCTATTTCTAAAATCTGTTTTTGCAGCTTGGCTCTCGCCTTGGACAGGTTGGATTTGCTGGTTCCAACCGATATGCCCAGCTTCTGTGCTATTTCTTCATGCTTGAACCCCTCAATGGCATACAGGGTGAAAACCATTCTGTAAGCCGGTGGCAACTGTCCAATGATCTCAAAAAGGTCTTCGGCTGATAACCTGGACAAAGCATCCTCAGAAAGATCAGGGGCGTCATGATCCACAATGTCTAGGTGATGACTGGTGGTTTTCTTCCTTCGGAATTCATCGATAGCCGTATTGACCACAATTCGCCTGAGCCACGGCTTGAAAGTATTGACATTGTCGACCGCACCAAGCTTGGCAAAAACCTTGATAAAGGCATCATGCACAATCTCCTTGGCGTCCTCTCTGGACTCGCTAAATCTCAATGCCACACTCATACTATAGCCATAATACTGCTCATACAGAGCCATTTGGCTCTGCTGATGACCCTTAGAGGCCTTCTTGATTAACTTTTCTAAGTTGTTGGTTCGTGCAAACACGAAGTTGTGGTCGAGACGTAAATAGCTAAAAAATGGTTGCCAAAGGTACTAAAAGGA
>CAZZHO010000223.1:0-6606 GCA_964653795.1 uncultured Roseivirgaceae bacterium
AAGTAAACACTTCCATGGCATGCCCCTGAGGGCTCTATTGGGCGAATCAGACCAAGCCGTTCTGGATGTATCGCACTCGGTACTTCGACCTGAGCAGGTTGTATTGACTGGGACAAGGGACTTAGACGAAGAGGAAGAGCAATTTATCAACCAACATCAGGTATCAGTCATCCCTCCCGAAGATCTCAACACACTCTGCTCCACCCTTTCCAGCAAAGGATATCATAACGTTTACATTCATATTGATTTGGACGTACTTGACCCACCTGACTTCCCTCATTTGCTACTTCCCATTGAGGGAGGTGTTGCCATAGACAGTTTGTTAAGCACTCTCCGAACTATACTGTCCGATTATAATGTGGCAGGGAGCAGTATCGTCGAATATGTACCTCAAGGAGCTGGAGATACTGAAACCATCAAGTCCATAGCCTCCCTCTTCAAGATATAAGTCATTTTACCGATCATTGATTATATGCTTTACATATGATCCGATAGTGCTTAAATTCGTGTTTAATTATTGCAAACAATTAGATAGACATGAACAAGGGACTGCAATATTTTCTAGCTATGGTAATTCTTTTTGGCGGAGTATATGCTTTCACCAAATGGAGAGAACATTCAGAAGTGGCGTTACTTACAGGAGAAGCAGTTAAGCCAGACCTTCTGTTAAACAACAGTAAGAAATATCTAAAAGATCATGCGTATGATAGGAGTCTTGCTCAGCTAGATCAAGCCATTGAAGCCATTAGAAATATAGAGGCGGATTTAGATGCTGAAAGTACCAGAATATTGGAAGTATCCATTGATGAACTTGAAAAAGTTAAACTGGAAATGGAGATGGACTCACTTGTCAAAGAAGACATGGATGAAGCTTTCTCCAAAGCTCTAAACGCTTTGACTCTGGCGGAGTTAAAAATATCAGAAGTATTGATACAGCAGGATCATCCTCGAGACGCTCTTATTGCCTTAAAATATGGCATGTATCATGTGAAAAATGCTTTGAAGTACTCCGAAGGATCGAAAAAGGAGTATGAAATTCATATTTACGAAGAGCTAGATTCGCTATTAGAAAACCGACATTTATCAGAAGAAGAACTAATCTCCCGACTTGAGCGCATGATAGCGGAATTAGATACTTTAGTCGAGGACCTTGAACCTAGCCCTGTTCACTAATTCTACCCGAAAGCCTTAGCAATTCAATTTCAGCCAATTTGGAATTGAATACGGCCTGAATAAAACGAATCTCTGCATTCACAGCGTTAACCTGAGCCTCACGCAACTCTAAAGCGTCTGATGCTCCTAGTCTGAAACGCTCTAGGGCAATCTCGGAGTTCTCTCTGGCTACATCCAGATTATCAAGTTCCAATTGTTGAAGTTGGAGGTTGTTCTTGTAGGTATTGAATACCGTACGAATATTCGTCTCAATTTCATTTTGGACATTCTCAAAAGAAACCTCTGCATTCTCTTGTTGAACAATCGAATTCTGTATCTGTCTTTCTCTATTCAATCCATCAAAGACTGTGACGCGAGCGGACAGACCATAATTGAAGCCATCCGTTTGGTTTCGGAATAGAAAGCCTGCCTCACTTTCAAGATCAGAATAGCTGTATCCAAGATTCACATCCAATTGTGGTATACGGCCTCTGACCAGTTCCAACCTTTGCTGTTTCAGTACTCT
Organism: uncultured Roseivirgaceae bacterium; assembly: GCA_964653795.1. Taxonomy (GTDB): domain Bacteria; phylum Bacteroidota; class Bacteroidia; order Cytophagales; family Cyclobacteriaceae; genus JAWPMT01. The sequence goes on from CAZZHO010000223.1 coordinate 1,679, forward strand.
TTGATTAATAATCTCTCGTTGAAGATTGGGATTCATCGCTCTGGCATCATCTAGCAACTGGGGTAAAGACAACAAAGAGTCAACATTCAAGTCATAACGCACACCATAATTCGCCTCAGCGGAAACACCTATACTCCGGAGTAAATTCAATTTCCGAAGGGCCACCAGCTCCTGCTGCTGTAGGAGAGCTGATCGGTCAGCATTTAAATCAACCTTTGCCTGAAGCAGGGCAAGTTTCGATTCCTTACCTACATCGTACTTCTGTTGTACAATCGTCACACGATTTTCAGAGAACCCAATATTAGACTCAAACAGAGCCAGCCTCTCCTGCTCCAGTGCCACCGAATAAAAGAGATTCATCACTTCAGCCAAAGCATTGTCAACGTCCACCTTAAGTTCTTGTTGGGCTAATAAAGATTGATCGATCAGTCTATCTCTTGCCGCAAACATGACCAACCCATCAAAAACTGTCCAGACTAAGTCCGCACCCAGTGTCAGTTGCTCTCTTTTAGCATCAGATACTGATTGAGTTCTCCCATCTAAAAATTCTTGTTCTGTATTCTGAATACTGTTATCCCACCTACCTTGAGCTGTTACAACAGGCAAAAAGCCAGCATTACCAAGTGAGTTATTGTTTTGGGCAATCCGGGCATTGTTCTTGGCCAGCCTAATTTGAAAATTATTTTCTAACGTGGTAGCAAGCACGTTTTCCAATGTCAAAGTATCTATACTTTGAGAATACGATAAAAAAGTACCCCATAAAAGGGCAAGCGTTAGGAGATGCTTCATTCTAGAATCTAGCAAGGCGCTTTTGAGTACTTGACAAATAAGTATAAATGGCAGGGATCACAAATAATGTTAGAAAAGTAGCTAGTACAAGCCCCCCAATCACCGCCACTCCCATTGAAACTCTACTTTCAGAGCCAGCACCAAGTGCAAGTGCTATTGGCAGAATACCCAGAATCGTTGATAGAGATGTCATTAATATCGGTCTGAACCTGGCTTTTGCAGCTCCCACAATCGCTTCATGGACAGAAAGTCCCTGGGCTTTTCTTTGATTGGCAAATTCCACAATGAGAATACCATTCTTTGTCACCAAACCGATCAACATAATCATGCCGATTTGGGAGAAGATATTGACGGTCTCATTGAAATACCAAAGACTAAATAAAGCACCCATCAAAGCCAATGGCACTGTAAACATGATGATCAATGGGTCACGGAAGCTCTCGAACTGAGCAGCTAAAACCAAATAGATCAGCACAAGCGCCAGAGCAAATGCAAAGTAGAGATTACCAGAGCTTTCTTTGAATTCCCTTGATGATCCAGAAAGGGCTGTTTGATAAGAATCATCCAATACTTGGTCAGCAATCTTATCCATCTCCTCTAGCCCCTGACCTAATGTATAACCAGGCGCCAAACTAGCCGTAACGGTCGTGGAAGCGAAACGATTGTATCGAAATAGTTGAGGTGGTGTAGATTGCTCTGTAAGCGTCACCAAGTTATCAAGCTGCGTCAGCTCATTGTTCTTCGTTTTGATATAGATAGACTGAAGATCCAACGGCTCATTCCTGTCTTCTCGCTCCACCTGGCCAATTACCTGATATTGTTTTCCATTCATAATGAAATAGCCAAAGCGACTACCACTCAATGTCAATTGAAGCGTTTGGGCGATATCTCTTACGGATACATTGAGGTCAGTGGCTTTTTCCCGATCAATCGAAACTTCTATTTCCGGCTTAGTAAACTTCAAATCCACATTGACAAAATCAAAAGCAGGGCTTTTTCTTGCCTCATCAATAAAAGATGGAAGTATATCCTTCAAATCCTGCAGCTCCTTAGCCTGAATAACAAAACTGACTGGAAGGCCTCCTCTACGCCCTCCAATAGTCCTGGGTTCAGTGATGAAGGCTCTTGCTTTTGTATTGGCACTCACCAATGGTTTAAGTGAATTGACTATTTCTCTTTGAGATCTGTCTCTTTCTGAAGCATCTGTGAGCTTACCAACAATGAAAGCCGAATTGACAGAACTACTTGCTCCAAATCCCGGAGAAGTAATGGTTACAATCGACGATCGCTCCGGTACCTGCTCCTGAATTAATTGAGTAATTTCATTAGCATATTGATCCATATAGTCGAAGGTGGCACCTTCAGGACCTCTGGCGATCACTCGGAAAGATGCCCTATCCTCCATAGGCGCTAACTCTTGCGGAATAACATTCACAAAGAGATAAATCAATCCCACCGAAGCCAACACGACTAAGCTCGCTACCCATCTACTTTTCATAAAAGAATCCAATGCCGAATTGTATCGAGCATTGAGCCACAAAAAGAAAGGCTCCGTCTTTTCGTAAATCCACTGCTTCTTCTCTCTCTTCTTCAGAAGTCTCGTCGAAAGCATAGGGCACAAAGTCAAAGCAACAAATGATGAGATGATAACGGCTCCAGCTACGGTAATACCGAATTCTCTAAAGAGCCTTCCAGTCAACCCTTGAAGAAAGACTATCGGAAAGAAGACTGAGGTCAACGCTACAGTAGTGGAGATAACCGCAAAGAAAATCTCCCTTGTACCATTCTTACCTGCCTCTTGAGGGTCTTGACCTCCTTCTATTTTAGAGTAAATGTTCTCCAAAACCACAATAGCATCATCAACCACCAACCCTATGGCCAATACTATTCCAAGGAGTGTCAACACATTAATGGAAAAACCAAGCGAATACATTAGGAAGAAGGTACCAACCAAGGAAATAGGAACAGTGATCACTGGAATGAAAGTAGTTCTCCAGTCCCTCAGAAAAGCAAAGATAATCAGCACCACAAGCCCAAAAGCGACAAATATGGTCTGTTGCACTTCATCTATCGAATCCCTTATATATTGGGTGTTATCAAAAGCGATGGCCGTCTCAATATCTTCTGGGATATTTTTTTGCATCCCTTCCAGACGTTTGTAAAACTCCTCGGCAATCTCAAGGTTGTTAGATCCAGGTTGCGGAACGATGGCGTTGATTACCATTGGAATTCCATCGGTTCTTAAAGCAGTCCTCTCATTTTCGGGAGCAAGCTCTGCTCTGCCTAAATCGGAAAACTTGATGACTCCATTCTCGTCATCTCTAATAATAAGGTCATTGAATTCCTGAGGAGAAGAAAGCCTACCTACAGTCCGAACCGTAAGTTCCATTTGAGAACCTTCTATCCTTCCCGATGGCAGCTCCACATTCTGAGTATTAACAGCATTGAAGACCTCCAAGGGTGTAATTTGGTAAGCTGCAAGACGATCCGGGTCCATCCAAAGTCTTATAGAGTATTTTTTCGCTCCCCATACCCTCACTTCCGAGACACCTTTGATCGTTTGAAAAGTCTCTTTGAATAGGTTCTCTCCTATTTCTGTAAGTTCCAGCAAGTTCCTCTTAGGGCTATATATTCTCAATGCTATGATAGGCTGGCTATCAGCATCTGCCTTTGAAACACGAGGTGGGTCCGCATCTGGAGGTATTCTTCCTATGGCACGAGAGACTCTATCCCGCACATCATTGGCCGCAGACTCTAAGTCCTGATCTAAGCCAAATTCCACTGTAATGGTGGACCTACCATCCCTACTGACTGAAGTAAGACTTTTGATACCGTCTATCCCATTGATAGACTCCTCAAGAGGCTCGGTGATTTGCGTCTCAATCACGTCTGCACTTGCTCCAACGTAACTCGTGGAAACAGTGATCACAGGTGGGTCCACAGAAGGATACTCCCTAACTCCTAAATAATTGAATCCAATAAATCCAAACAGGAGGATAACAATGGACATCACAATGGCCAATACAGGCCTATCTATGCTTATGTTCGCCAGGCTTGCCATCAGATATTTACGTTTACTTTCATCCCAGGCCTTATTTGTAGTAAGCCGCTTGTTATCACTACCTCACCTGGCTCCAGCCCTTCCACAATCTGAACTCTATCGGCGGTCCTGATACCTGTCTTCACAATCTTCGAACTGACCTCTCCGTTAGCATAAGTGTAGATTTTAGTCTGGTTCAATTCTGGTATTACGGCAATAGATGGCACTAAGATCGCATCCTCAATTTCATCTAAAATCAACTGGATTTTCGCAAACTGGCCTGGTAACAATCTTTGGCCAGGATTTGGGCTCTTGGCCCTTAGCTTAATACTGCGAGATTGTAAATCGATTTGGGGTTCAAGCGCATAGATCACACCTTCAAACTCATCATCATATGCATCTACGGTGAATTTTAGTTTATCGCCAACATTAATGTCGTTCAAATATCTACCCGGGATTGCAAAATCTATTTTGACAGGGTTGATACTATATACCGTCGCGATCAAGGCACCTGGATTGAGGTAACTTCCAACAGACACTTCACGCAATCCTATTCTTCCCGTAAATGGTGCTCGAATCTTATGCTTTTCAAGTCTGGTCTGCAATAGCCCAATCTCGGCTTGTGTAGTTTGTAAGGTCGTCAGGGCTATTTCATATTCTTCCCGGCTGATCGCTTCTTTCTCCAATAGCTTCTTCTGCCTAAATTCATTGTCCTCATTCAGCTTCTGCGTGAATTGAAGTTTCTGTAACTCAGCCTGCAATTCATCATCATTGATCAATAAGAGAACGGCTCCTTTCTTCACCTCCTGACCTTCTTCAAAGAGAATGGATTCCACCTTTCCACTTACTTCAGAATTCAAATCGACATTCTCGTCCGCCACGATAGTACCGGTGACATTTACACTGAAATCCAGTTTTTCGAAAGAGGCTTTTATTCCATCCACTGTTAAGGTCTTACGCGCAGTAGGAGCCGCTGAACTGGAAGTCGCCTCATCTTTTCCAATGTCCAACTTGGGATAAGCCACGACAAATACTACAGCTAAAAAAAGCAACAGATATAAAATCCGTTTTACGGTGTTATTCATTTAGGTTTTGATTC
>CAZZHO010000224.1:0-6577 GCA_964653795.1 uncultured Roseivirgaceae bacterium
GTGTAAAAAGTAGAAGCTGCCAACCAGGTAATTGACAGCTTCTGTTTATCAGGGCTAATTGCCCTTCTTTGAAAGGTTACTCAATGAGCAGTCTCTTCGTCTCTATTTGCTTTAATCCGTCCATGAGCCGGATGAAGTATACACCTTCGTTCAGCGAAGAAGTGTCAATAGACAAGGAAGCCTTACCATCGAAGCTTTGGGTCTTGATCACCTTACCGTTCAGGTCGAAAAGCTCAACCGATGCATTTTCCAGGTCTCTTGCATTACTCAATTGCACGGTAGCACTATTGCTGGCCGGATTCGGGTAGAGAACACTCACTTGATTTAAGGAGTTGAGGTTGGTGGTGTTTTCCAGCTCAGACTTCAGGTTAGTTACCTCATTTTCCAGTGCGGTGATCAATTGTTTTTGCTCTTGCAGGGCACGGATCATTTGAGGGATCAACTCGACATAGTTGACAGCTAGGGTCTTGTTCTCGGTTTCTACCACCAGATCCGGGTAAATTTCTGCGACTTCCTGGGCCATCACCCCAAAGTGACGTTTGCCATTGGTTTCACTCTTAAGCTCATAGTTATACGTCTTGATGTCATAGATCCCATTAAAGGAAGAGAAGTCCTCCTTAATGTCAGCTTTTAACCTACGATCTGAATTGTTGAAGAAACCATTGGCATACATGACATAGGCAGTTAGTGAACTGGAGAAATTCCCCGTACTTCCTACCGTGAGTGAGCTTGAAAAATAGCCCTTACCAGCGACATGCAGCTTATAGCTGGTATTGAAGCTGAAACCTGTGCCGACACCTACGGTACCGTTTTCATTGATGATGAACAGGTTGCCACTTGAATTTCCGGCCGTTCCTATCCTTAAGGGGTCAACCTTACTGTGGATGATCACACCATTTCCATCGTCGCTGGTGAATAGTGCCGAGTGATCATTACTGGTCTGGCGAACGTATAGTTTTTTTCCAGTGGTATTGTTGATCCCGATCCCAACCTTACCTGTTGTATAATTATTGCCAGAGTTGCTCCATTGGGCAAATGCTGAACTACCAGCAAAGCATAGACTTAAAATGAGAAGAGTGATTTTAGTTTTCATAACGATAGTTTGTTTTAAAAAAGAATGAATTGTTTTTAATCCTGGATATGCAATAGCGATTCATGGCGAGTGCTTAAAAATCAAGTTCATAGAAGAGCAGCCAAGACTTCTCAACAAGGTATTGAATACCGCTTTCACGCACCAATAATTTTTACCTAAAGCCACGCAGGTCGAAGTTGATTTAACCTGACCGCAAGAAGGCGATTACATCATCTGGTTTTATCAAGGATGTGCTGAAAAACTAATCAGATAAAAACTGTACAGTTTTATATCCAATCCGTGATTTTTATACTTTCAAGCGTATTTCAGCACGCCTGATCTATTGCGCCCAACTTAGCTGAAGCCAGGTATATTGAAACCACCTTTCCAGGCAGCGTGAAGTACTGTGCGGAAAAGCGGTTTCAATGAGCACAATTTTAAAATTGTATTGCTTTTAGATAGCCTACTGTATCTATTGTGTTAGCAGTAAGCTTATTCTATGAGCAGCTTCTTGGTTTCAATTTGCTTCGCCCCATCACTAAGTCGAATAAAGTAAACTCCTTTAGTAAGTCCTGAGGTGTCTAGTGATAGGGAAGATTTACCGTCAAAGTTTCTGGTGACGATCACTTTGCTGTTGAGGTCAACTAACTCTACCACAGCGTTTTCCAGATCCCTGGCGTTGCTTAGCTGAATGGTAGCACTATTGCTGGCTGGATTCGGGTAGAGAACACTTACCTGATTCAAAGATTTGATGTTGGTCGTATTGGCCAATTCAGTCTTGAGGGTAGTGATTTCTTCTTGCATAGCACTCATCATGAGTTTTTGTTCCTGCAAAGCCCTGATCATTTGGGGGATCAACTCGATGTAGTTCACCGCTAGTTCGTTATCCTCATTAGTCATCACCAGGTCAGGATAAATCTCTGCGATTTCCTGCGCCATCACACCAAAGTGAGTTTTGCCATTACCTTCTGCTTTCAACTCATAGTCATAAGTTTTGATATCATACAACCGGTTGAAAGACGAAAAGTTTTCCTTGATGTTCTTCTTGAGGTTACGATCTGAACTCGTAAAATAGACATTAGCACTCATGGCGCTTGCGGCTACTGTACCTGAAGAAAGCACACTGCCAATTACATGGAGTTTGTAGTTGGTGTTGAAGCTAAATCCGGTACCGATACCGACAGTTCCATTTTCATTGATGATGAAAAGGTTGCCACTTGAATTCCCGGCAGATCCAATCCTCAAAGGATCAACCTTACTATGGATGATCACGCCATTTCCGTTATCACTCGTAAAGAGTGCGGAGTGGTCATTACTGGTTTGACGGACATATAACTTTTTACCAGTGGTATTGTTGAGTCCGATCCCGACCTTGCCAGTAGTGTAATTGTTACCTGAATTGCTCCACTGGGCCATAGCTGATGTGCCAGCAAAACACAGACTGAGTACGAATAAAGTGATTTTGGTTTTCATAAAATTTAGTTTGTTTTAATAAAGTATGAATTGTCCTTGTAATATAAGCTAACAATGTTACCCGTTGCTTAATAGCGGGATAAATTTCAATAGAGATTTCCCCGGCGCTTTCATGGTAAGTTAGTTGTTAAGTGACTGAATAAAAGTGTTTTAGCTTAAATAATCAAGCGGATTTGATGTTGCTGAATTATGCTTACTCATAGCCGTATTTGTGGTGTAATTTTCAGGTATTTGGCTAATTGTTGTTATCATGTGTTGTCATTGCGAATAGCGTTGTTTGTTCAGCCTTAATCGATGGTTCTGATTGACCTGAACGGGTACGTTCTTTATCGTACCGGTCATCTAGTCTGGGTTCGCGGTAAGTGATTGACAAACTATACCTATTGACTTTAGTTCAGATTTATGTGTGGGATTTGAAGATGGTAACCTGTAGTGCGATAATGTTTACAGGACTTGCTTAGGTGCCGTAGTTTGATCAAAATACCAGAAACCACCAGACTAGCGGTTCCTGGTATTTTTCCACCTGTTTAATTGATTAAGCTTATTCTATGAGCAACCTTTTGGTTTCAATTTGCTTTAACCCATCAGTGAGTCGAATAAAATATACTCCTTTGGTCAGTCCTGAAGTGTCCATTGAAAGTGAAGATTTGCCATCAAATGTTCTGGTGAGGATCACTTTACTATTGAGGTCAATTAATTCGACCATCGCGTTTTCCAGGTCACTGACGTTACTTAGCTGAATTGTAGCGCTATTACTGGCCGGATTAGGGTAGAGCACACTCCACTGGTTCATGGTTTTGAGATTTTCCGTGCTGGCCAATTTCGACTTCAGGGAAGTGATTTCTTCCTGCATGGCACTCATCTTTTCCAGTGTGGCGTTCATCATAAGCTTTTGTTCTTGCAAAGCCCGGATCATTTGGGGGATCAACTCGATGTAGTTTACTGCTAGTTCGTTATCCTCGTTGGTCATCACCAGGTCAGGATAAATCTCTGCGATTTCCTGCGCCATCACCCCAAAGTGGGTTTTGCCATTGCCTTCTGCTTTCAACTCATAGTCATAAGTTTTGATGTCATACAAGCGATTGAAAGACGAAAAGTTTTCCTTTATGTTCTTCTTGAGGTTACGATCTGACGTGGTATAATAAGTGTTGGCACTTACTATGTTGGCCCTCACAGTACCATCGACCAGGCTGTGTCCGCCTACATGAAGTTTATAACTGGGATGAAAGCTTGGGCCGGTATTGATACCCACGGAGCCGGACTCATCTACGATGAAAATATTGCCCGACGAATTTCCCGTGGTACCGATCAATAATGGATCAGAGATCGTATTGATCAACAATCCTTTGCCGTTGGTACTCTGAAATGAAGCGGTAAAATCTGTAGCGTTTTGTTGAACATACAACTTCGGACTCTGGATGGTGCCATTACCTAAAGTCAGTTTGCCATAAGAAAGATTGTTGCCGTAAAGGCTCCATTGAGCAGAAGCTCCGGTGATAACTATGAAACTAAAAATGAATGATAAAAAAATGATTTTCATAATATTTATGGTTGGATTTTATTCAATATAAGTAATGTTACCCGTTACTTGGTAGTGGGCTTTTGTACAATTTCATAAAGGAGAAATTGTATAATAAGGAATAATGAGGATTTAAAATTCAGGTGAGGAAGAAACCGAATGAACAAGGCTATTCGTCCAGATGGCAAGGCCTGACCATACTCAAAAGCTCGATTATCCTTTCCTGATCACCTTTGTGGACAGAAATCACCAAATCACTCATCACTGAGCCTGCCGAAGTGAATCTCTCTTCTCGGGAATTTGGTCTGATCCCTGAAAGACTGCTCCCGGAGGTCAGTAGTGTTATATCGCTGAATGAGATACTAAGCTCATCCCATCAATTGATCCCGGACTTCCATCAATGCGAAGCCCAGCAAATTGAGCCCTTGCCATTTGGGTGGTACATTGGCCGATTCATGATTGGCTGCCATCCCGATGCCCCATATTGGGTCCACCGGACTGGCTTCTACCAAAATGCGATTCCCACTACCTAACAAGTAGGCCTGAAGGTCCCAATGTTGCTGGAATTTGTGCAGGTTGCCCTGTACAACAATATCGAATCGATGCTGTTCCCAGGTTTCCTGATCAAATCTCCTGACCTCTCTGCCGAACTTCTTGGCTTCTCCCGGTGAGGCACTTTTCAGGATCTTCCAATAGATCGCTTCATCACCAAACAAACGCGCTTTCTCTGCCATCATCCAATGTTCAGCGGTTGGGAAGGCCTGCCCATTTACTTCAAAAGTGGCTTCCCACCACTGGCTGAAACAGGAGCTGGACACCTGGCCGCTGGGATGAGGTCTGTGTCCCCAGAAGTGTAGAAACTTCAGCTTATCACCTGCTTCGTATTGTTGGATGAGGGATGCTTTGGTGTATTTCACGCGCTTAATTTATCTGGTGCAAGATTATGCCTTGGGCTCGATCAGGTCCCAAAGGTTCCCGTAGAGATCCTTAAATACAGCCACCTTGCCATAATCAAATTCCTGAGGTGGACGGATAAATTCAATACCTCTGCTTTTATACAGGTTGTAATCTCGGTCAAAATCATCGGTGTGTATGAAGAGGAATACACGTCCGCCGGTTTGATCTCCGATCCGGGAAACTTGTGCTTCGTTGGAGGCTCTGGCTAGTAAGATGGAAAATTCTGCCGCTCGGGATGGCGCAATACGTACCCAACGCTTTTCTTCGTCAAGCGGAGTGTCTTCCAGTAGGACGAAATCAAGCTGCTGAGTATAAAAAGCGATGGCCTCATCATAGTCACGGACAACTACGGCCATATGTACGATCTTTCGGTTCATTCTTCTATTATTTGGTCAATGTAAGTGATGCTGGACATTCGACATCCGGGCTCCAACCGGTTGCCCAGAGCTGGTTTTGGATGGCAGTATGGCTTGTTCATTGATCTTCTGTGGTAGCATTTATAAATTCAGTCACAGACTTCCTTGATCCTTTTATTTCCCAGTTTGAATTTGATTTGATTCGGCACTTCCCGGTATTCGGTCAGGATCGGGTTTTGTTCCAGACAGGTGGTGACACAATCTGCTTCTTCGCAAGGGCACTGGTCCAGGCATCTTTGAAAAGAGGCATCACGTTGGTTCTGTTCTTCCACGCCTGGACTGATTAGAGTCGTATTTTCCTGATCTTCCGTTACATTGAAGTAAGTCAGAAATCCCTTTTTGCAAAAAGTAGACAAGTATTGGTTGTAGTCATATTTTTTTACCGGTCGCTGTAGCAAGAGGTCGATATTTCGTTTGCCTGTTTCCATCTCATAGGAGCCTGTGGCCACCAGATTGAATTGGTTGTTGTAAAACTCCATGATATCAATGTTGATCCAACCCGTATCCAGCACCAGGTTTTCCAGATTGACCACATATTCCGTAGGGCGTTCAAATTTCTTTTGAAAACTTCCCAGGAACAGCCCCGCCAGAAATCGTTTTACCGGACCGACATTGGCTTTCCATTTGTCATCCATACCGATGAGCGTTAATTCTTTGGCCGAACCCTCAGTGACCTGCATGTTGTTGATCCTGAATTCCAGGTTGTTGAGATCAGTTGCGGAAGTAAGTGTATCAACAAAATCGAAATCCATGAAAAGCTTACCCCTGAAGTCCAACTGGTCGGATTTTAAAACCTCCACTGATGGACTGTTCAGGTTTGCGATGACTTCATGCAATTCAAGGTCTCTTACCGTATAGGCACCACTTACGGCGATGGTGTCTATGTTTTTTACCCACACTTCCAGTGGCTTGTACTGGAATATTAACCCGTCGTACATGCGGGCCTGCAGATCGGTAAGCGTAAGCATGCTGGAATCCAGTAGTACGCTTGTATTCAGGTTGTCGATCTCGAACGGCTCACTTCCGGATATGGGCCTGAACAAAATGCGTTCCATGTAAGCGTCTGCATACCGTACTTTGGAAGTCTGGAGGAAATTGATCAATGAGAACGCTATGGGCTCTGCTGTCGATAGAGTATCT
>CAZZHO010000225.1:0-6507 GCA_964653795.1 uncultured Roseivirgaceae bacterium
TCTGCTAGTGACTTCTTACCAAAGTTTCTGAATTTCATCATATCAGAAATTTCGAGAGAAACAAGGTCTCCTAATGATCTTACATCGGCAGCCTTAAGACAGTTGTATGCTCGAACAGAAAGATCCAAGTCATTAAGTGAGCTTTTCAAGAGCTTTCTCATGTGAAGCAATTCCTCATCCACTTGCTCAGGCTCACCTCTTTCCTGCGTCTCTAGAATCATATTCTGATCAGAGAACAGCATGAAGTGCTGAATCAAGATGTTAGCTGCCCCTTTAAGAGCATTTTCAGGATGAATAGAACCGTCAGTCTCGATATCAAGAATCAACTGCTCATAATCCGTTTTTTGCTCAACCCTGGTGTTCTCAACACTATATTTCACATTCTTGATAGGAGTGAATATAGAGTCTACCGCTATGTACCCGAAGTTTTGCTCCGCAGGCTTATTTTCATCAGCCGGAACATAGCCTCTTCCTTTCTCAATTGATAACTCAATTTCAAACTGAGCTCCTTCATCTAGGTTACATATCACCAACTCCGGATTCAAAATCTCAAATGAGGTGGTAGCAGTTGCCAAGTCTCCAGCCGTAAGCTGAGTTTTTCCGCTCACTGACAATGTAATATTACTATCGACCACATCTGTAATCTTCTTGAACCTAACCATTTTCAAGTTCAATATGATTTCAGTCACATCCTCTACAACCCCTTCTATTGTCGAAAACTCATGAAGTACACCAGGTATTTTCACACCAGTAATTGCGTAACCCTCTAGTGAGGACAAAAGGATCCTTCTGATTGCATTTCCTACGGTCACGCCATAACCTTTTTCTAAAGGTTTGAAAGTGAATAAACCGTGGAAATCATCGGCCTTTTCCATTACTACCTTCTCCGGCATTTGGAATGCTAGAATCGACATATTTAAAAGTTTTTCTAGTTAATTAAATGATTACTTAGAGTACAATTCGACTATGAGCTGCTCTTTAATATTCTCAGGAATTTCTTCCCTCGATGGAGCATTTAGGTACTTACCAGTAAGCTCAGTGCCATCCCACTCTAACCATGAAAATTTCTTATTAATTGATGCAGCCAGGCTATTAGAGATTACTTCCAAAGATTTGGACTTTTCTCTTACACCGATCACATCATTAGCTCTTAGAGAGATAGACGGAATATTAGCGATCTCTCCGTTCAGAGTGATGTGCTTATGCAACACTAATTGTCTTGCGGCTCTTCTAGTAGGAGCGATACCCAGTCTATAAACAGTGTTATCCAATCTTGACTCCAACAACTGCAAAAGCACCTCACCAGTGATTCCACCTTTTCTTGAAGCCTTATCGAATACATTAGAGAATTGACGCTCTAGTACCCCGTAGGTGTACTTTGCCTTTTGCTTTTCCGCCAACTGGATAGCGTATTCCGACTGCTTTCTTCTTCTTCCTTTACCGTGCTGTCCAGGAGGATAAGCTTTTTTCTGAAGCGACTTGCTAGGACCAAAAATAGGCTCGTTGAACCTTCTAGCTATTTTAGTTTTAGGACCTGTATATCTAGCCATTTAAATTTCCTTCTAAGACTTATATTAAACTCTTCTTCTTTTAGGAGGTCTACATCCATTATGAGGCAATGGTGTAACATCCTTGATCATGGTCACATCAATACCAACATTTTGGATAGTACGGATCGCAGATTCCCTACCTGCTCCTGGACCTTTCACAAATACTTCAACTTTTCTCAAACCTTCATCATAGGCCTTTTGCGCACACTCTTGAGCTGCCACTTGCGCTGCATATGGAGTGTTCTTCTTAGATCCTTTGAAGCCCATTTTACCTGCAGAAGCCCACGAGATGACTTGACCCTGCAAATTGGTCATGGAAATAATGATGTTGTTGAAAGTAGCCTGGATATGAACCTGACCCGTAGGTTCTACAACTACTACTCTCTTTTTAGCTTTATCTTTTCTCTTCTGTGCCATTCTAAATATTATTATTTAGTAGCCTTCTTCTTGTTGGCAACTGTTTTCCTCTTACCTTTTCTGGTTCGAGAGTTATTTTTTGTTCTTTGGCCTCTCAAAGGAAGACCTCTTCTGTGTCTAAGACCTCTGTAGCACCCAATATCCATCAATCGCTTAATACTAAGCTGAATTTCGGATTTAAGGACTCCCTCTACTTTAAACTTCTCACTGATAATGGTTCTGATTTTACCAGCTTCATCATCAGTCCACTCCCCACATTTCTTATTTCGATCGATACCAGCTTCATCCAGAATATCCTGGGCACTGCTCTTTCCAATACCAAAAATGTAAGTCAAGGCAATTTCGCCTCTCTTATTATCGGGAATATCTACACCTGCAATACGGGCCATATTATCCTTGTCTTTGTTTGAATTTTGGATTCTTCTTGTTGATCACATAGAGCTTACCCTTTCTTCGGATAACCTTGCAATCAGCACTTCTTTTCTTGATGGATGCTCTTACTTTCATCTCTCTATTATTTCATCCCGAAGGACTATTTGTATCTATATACTATTCTTCCTTTTGTCAAATCGTATGGTGACATCTCCAATTTCACCTTATCACCTGGCAAAATTTTGATATAGTGCATTCTCATCTTACCTGAGATATGCGCAATCACCTCATGTCCGTTCTCCAACTCCACTCTAAACATGGCATTGGACAATGCCTCAATGATCTTACCGTCTTGCTCTATTGATTGTTGCTTAGCCATTATGCAATCGCGGTATTTTGAGTTCTTCCTTTAATTTTTCCAGACTTCATCATTCCCTCATAGTGACGCATCAACAAATAACTTTCAATCTGCTGCAGCGTATCCAAAATCACTCCAACCATAATCAGCAGCGATGTGCCACCATAGAATGTGGCAAATCCTCTGTTAACTCCGGCCAGGATTGCAAAAGCTGGCAGAATAGCCACTAATGCCAGGAACAAAGACCCAGGCAATGTTATTTTCGACAAAACATCATCAATAAATTCTGATGTCTGCTTACCAGGTTTTACCCCTGGTATGAATCCTCCATTTCGCTTCATATCATCCGCAATTTGACTTGGATTGATAGTAATAGCAGTGTAGAAGAATGTGAAAAGTATAATCAAAATGGCAAATACAACATTGTATGGCCATGATTCGATTTGAGAAAATGTCGTTGCAATGTATTGAGCAATATCACTTTCATCCGCCCAAAATCCAGCTACCAATGAAGGTAAGAACATAAGCGATTGCGCAAAGATGATAGGCATTACCCCGGCAGAATTCAACTTCAAAGGGATGTACTGTCTTTGGCCACCATAAACCTTATTCCCAACTACCTGCTTAGCATACTGTACTGGAATTCTTCTGATTGCCTGAGTTAAAGCTACCGTCGCTAACACCACGAAGAACAATGCAATCATTTCAATGACAAAAAGTAATGCTTGACTCATTCCCCTTGATAGCGCCTCCGCAATGATACTGGCAGGGAACCTTGAAATGATCCCAATCATTATCAGCATGGAGATACCATTACCTATTCCCTTGTCAGTGATTTTTTCTCCTAACCACATACAAAATATTGTACCTGATGTCAGGATGATCATCGAAGAAACCTTAAAGAAAAAAGGATTACTTAGCACAACAGCTTCCGGCGGAATTGTTGCTGAGACATATCCAAAAGACTGAGCGATACAAATGAATATTGTCAGCACTCTGGTGATTTGGTTAATCCTTTTTCTACCACTGTCTCCTTCTTTCTGCAGTTTCTGGAAGTAAGGAACCGCCACAGTCATCAATTGCAAAACAATTGATGCAGAGATATACGGCATGATACCCAAGCCAAAAACGGATGCCTTTAGGAAGGCACCACCTAAGAAAGTATCAAGCAAACCAAATATTCCTTCCGCTTGTCCAGTTAACTTAGAAGAATCAACTCCAGGCAAAGTCACAAAGGAGCCAAGCCTAAAAATGATGAGAAATCCTAAGGTATTTAGGATTCTCGTTCTAAGCTCCTCAATGGAGAAAATGTTCTTTATGGTCTCTATGAATTTCTTCATCTACTCTTCAATAGTAATTGAGCCCCCGGCTTTTTCTATCGCTTCCTGAGCTTTCGCCGAAAATTTATGAGCACTGATCTTAAGGCTAGCACTTATCTCTCCTCTACCAAGAACCTTCACAATGTCTTCTTTACCAGCAAGGCCATTAGCTTTCAACGTCTCAACAGTAATTTCCGTAAGATTCTTCTCTTCACTCAGTTTCTGTAATTCATCCAGATTAATTGGCTTCATCACAACTTTGTTGTTGTTCTTAAAACCAAATTTCGGTACTCTTCTTTGAAGAGGCATTTGGCCACCTTCAAAACCAATTTTTCTTGAATAACCTGATCTTGATTGAGCTCCTTTATGACCTCTTGTAGAAGTACCTCCTCTTCCAGAACCTTGTCCTCTACCGACTCTCTTCTTTGATTTGGTAGACCCTGCAGCAGGTTTTAGTGATTCTAACTTCATCTTACAGTTCTTTTACTTCTATTAAGTGGGATACCTTATTGATCATGCCAGCAATTTGAGGAGTTAGTTCCTTTTCTATTGTCTTATTGATCTTGCCAAGACCTAACGCCTCAATCGTTCGCTTTTGCCTCTCTGGCCTCTTGATAGTACTCCTTACCTGTCTAATTGATACTTTACCCATTGTCTTTAGCCGTTAAAAACTTTGTCCAATGACACACCTCTTTGCTTCGCTACAGACCAAGGATCTCTCATTCTGTTCAAAGCGTCAAATGTTGCTTTTACCACGTTGTGCGGATTTGAAGAGCCTTTAGATTTTGCAAGTACATCATGGATGCCTGCACTTTCCAATACTGCCCTCATCGCACCACCTGCTATAACACCTGTACCAGGAGAAGCAGGCTTCAATAGCACATGACCACCCCCAAACTTCCCAAGCGCTTCGTGAGGAACAGTTCCCTTCAAAACAGGCACTCTCACCAAATTCTTCTTGGCATCATCAATTCCTTTAGTAATGGCATCAGTTACTTCATTAGCCTTACCAAGACCATACCCAACAACACCGTGACCATCTCCAACCACTACGATAGCAGAGAAGCTAAACCTTCGTCCACCTTTCACAACCTTCGCTACTCTTTTAATCGCAACGACCTTTTCTTTAAGGTCGATATCGCTGGCTTTTACTGCTTTTATGTTACTCTGTGACATGCCTAATTAAAATTTCAAACCTCCCTCTCTTGCACCTTCAGCTAATGCCTTCACGTTGCCGTGGTAAGGATATCCCCCTCTATCGAAAATCACAGACTCCACTCCATTACCTTTCGCCTTTTCAGCCAAAGCCTTTCCAACTTCCTTAGAAGTATCGATTGTAATATTCTTCTTTCCTAACTCATAAGATGAAGCAGCAGCCAAAGTCTTGCCTTCAACGTCATCTATGATTTGAGCGTAAATTCCTTTGTTGCTTTTGAATACTGAAACTCTAGGTCGCTCAGCAGTACCAGCAATCTTACGTCTGATACCTTTCTTAATCCTGTCTCTTCTTTGAATCTTAGAAATTCCCATCTCAGTATTTATTTGGCAGCTGTCTTACCAGCTTTTCTTCTAATTTGCTCGCCAACGAACCTGATACCTTTCCCTTTGTAAGGCTCTACCTTCCTCAGCGATTTAATTTTCGCAGCTATCTGACCGATAAGCTGTTTATCAGCACTCTCGAGTCTGACAATTGGGTTCTTACCTTTAACAGTCTCAGCAGTAGTTTTTACTTCCTGTGGAATTGCCAGGTAGATACTGTGAGAGTAACCAAGGTTCAATTCTAAAACGTTATTCTGAACGTTCGCCTTGTAACCTACCCCAACTAACTCTAGCTCCTTTTTATATCCAGCATTTACACCTTCAACCATGTTGTTGATTAATGATCTGTAAAGACCGTGCAATGCCTTGTGCCTTTTCTGCTCCGTAGGTCTTTCAACCTTCACCTGGCTCTCCTCAACCTTGGCAACTATTTCTGAACCGATATCCTGAGACAACTCTCCTTTTGGACCTTTCACAGTAACGAGACCATTTTTGATATCGACTGTAATGCCTGCTGGTATTTCGATTGGTGCGTTTCCTATTCGTGACATGATCCTATATTAATAGACGTAGCAAAGTACTTCTCCGCCAATGTTCTCTCTTCTTGCTTCTTTGTCGGTAATAACCCCTTTCGAAGTTGAAAGAATTGCGATTCCAAGACCATTCAATACCCTTGGCAGATCCGAAGATCCAGCATATTTTCTTAGTCCAGGAGTACTCGCTCTCTCCAGCTTAGTGATAGCAGATTGCTTAGTTTCAGGATTGTATCTCAAAGCAATTTTGATCTTACCTTGTTTAGAATCCTCTTCAACCTTGAAGTTTTGGATAAAACCAGTAGAGAGTAACACTTTCGTTATCTCTTTTTTAAGGTTAGAAGCAGGTATTTCAACTATCCTGTGATTCGCTTTTATGGCGTTTCTAATCCTCGTTAAATAATCTCCAATCGGATCTG
>CAZZHO010000226.1:0-6492 GCA_964653795.1 uncultured Roseivirgaceae bacterium
GTGTTTGTTGGAGATCAAAGTAGTGAAGATTTCTGGAAGCAATTTTTTGAGGAGGTAGGGCCTGTGGATATTCTTCTCGATGATGGAGGTCATACCAACTTTCAGACGAAGAGTACGATTCAATATTGTATCGATCAGATCAATGATGGAGGGATGCTGGTGATCGAGGATACACATGCCTCTTATATGAAGAAGTTTGGTAACCCCAGTAGTGATAGCCTAATATCCTATACCAAAGAGATTGTGGATTTGGTGAACGGTAGAAGTAGCCGAATTGATAAGAAGATGAAGGATGAACATGGATATGCGAGCAAAGTGCATTCTGTGCAATACTTCGAATCTATTGTTGCATTACGAGTTAATAGAGAATTGTCACACACTTCTAATAAAACCAACTACGGAGACACCAATAATCTTTCCATAAAGGCTGTTCCGGAGGATTTTCGCTACGAGGGGATAGAGAAGAAGCCCAAAAAGAAGGGCTGGTTTAGCTGATTAAGTCCCGTGGGGATTCTTATACTCTTCATAGTCCCTTCCTAAAATACCATTGAAGGTTCCAAGACCTTTGATGAAAATCCGTTGACTGTGGAGGCGAGCTATCGGTCCGAATGGAACAGATATGATCGAAAGTATACCACCAACTACCAGCTGAAATATGCCATTGAAAGTATAAGTGATAGCAGCTCTCGGGTAACCCATTTCTAATCGCTTTCTATTGAATTTAGAGCTTGTACGTCGGAAAGCCCTTTGCCTTACCCATTTTACTGATGCCCTTGAGGCAGGGAAATATTCTTTGACCAGTCGCTCATCAAGCCACACGATTTTAGCTCCAGCCAAGGTAGCCTGAGTAAAAAAGAAAGTGTCAGAACCTCCGGTCAGGTTAAAAGCAGGGTGAAACCTGAGGCCCATGTCTTTCACCAGTTTTATCTTAAAAATGCAGCTGGCGCCACTTGCTGCCCTTCTGGTAGAGCCAGTTTTGAAGCTGTGCCATTCAAAGAATTTACCTTTTATCAGCCAATTGGGTGTTTCTTCTGGTAGTACCCTTTGTACGGCACCATCTACCACGTCTGCACTGTATTTTTCCAGAGTTGCCAGCATTACGACCAACCATTCTGGCGAGACAGTTTCATCATCATCGACCATTACCATATGAGTGGCCTCATTTTTCAAGGCTTCCTCTATGAACCGATTCCTCTGATTTACAGTCCCTCTCTTTTCATTGACTATATAGTAGCAATCAAAAGGTATTTTGCTTTCATGTGCATCGAAAGTAGGTTTCGCTGAAGCTTCAGAATCATTGTCGGATACACACAGCAAAAGCTCAGAATCTTCAGGTACCTGTAGGTCATGAAAGGAACTTAGTGTATCTCCTAGCATTTTGGGCCTCATAAAGGTCCCAAGGCAAATGAAAATCTTATTTGGCATGCTTGATCAAAGCTTTATAAAATCCTACGTAGTACCATACGCCTACCCCCAAGTGGATCAATCCAAAGTACCAGTCTGGCTTAATGATCCGAATAGTATATCCTACAAATACTAATCCGAAAGGGATCCAGGATTTTCGATCCAAAGTGAAAGTAATGAGGAAAGGCATAGCCCATACAATCAACTGGCGGTGGGTTACGAAGGTGAAATACGCCAGCGTGACCAGCACGAGCCCCGCATAGTAGAAGTAATTCTTTTCGTTGGTTTTGAAAAACGGAATACCAAGAAGCATGCCGAAGGCTGTCAGCCAGATGGTTTTTCCATAAGGTATGTTCAGGTTGAGTACCAGGCTTTTGACGGTGCCTATATCTACCCCGACACTGGCTACGCCTCTCCAGAGCGGGTGACTAAGGAGATTGCTGAGGAAGGTGTCAGGACACCTGAAAAGGAATGGCAGAAAACCGATCATAACCATACCGACTATCGTGATACCCAGGATTGAGGCGTTTTTGATGCTTTTGTCTCTGGCAAAAGAGATTAGTCCGATAGCCAATGGAAATTGCTTTAGTAGCACCCCGAAACCTGCCGCAATACCACTTTTGACTGTTTTATTTTGGTGTAGCAGGTTAAGAGAAAGGACCATGAAAAGCGTTGTAAAACCATCCCAGTGTGCGATGCCAACTTCAATAATGGATAGGGGGTTCAAAGCATAGAATGCGGCCGCTTTCAGCGCAAATTCCTTCTCCCTGAAATGTAGTAAAAACATATAAAGAGCGATGGGAACCAACGCATCTCCAATTGCCAGAGGCAGCGTGATCAATACAGATTGCAAAAGTGGTATGCCTCCAGAAAGGAGGTTCATCAGCGCGCTGAGGTAAGGGTAGAAGGGTGTGTGGTTATAACTGCAATCGCAGTATAGCCACTGGCCTGAGGAAATACATTCAGCTATGGGGAGGCGATAGCCTACATAGTCAGGTGCTGTACTACTAAAAAATGTTGCAGCTATTCTCAGTAAAAAGCCTGCCCAGAATATAATCTTAAAGTTCTTTGGCCAGGCTTTTAGCGCTTGAAGCATATTTCAAAAGTTTTGAAAGCTGCAAATATCGTTGAATTTCAACCTCCTAGGCTGATTTGACGTACTTTTGAAAAGTAATCATTCAATATCTAAGCGTGTATCGATTATTTCCTTTGATTCTCTTGCTGTTGGTTTTGACAGAATGTCGTTTTCCTAAGTTTGAAAAACCCAATGAAGACATCTCTGATGTGCCTCAATACGGGGTTGTTTTCTACGAAATAGATAACGAAGCTACCATTTGGGTCAACGATCAAGAAGTTTTTCAAAATGAGTCTAACCTTTCTTCTACGGACAATAAGATCATAGTGGACCTGCAAGAGCATCTTAGAAGAGGAGTGAACAAGCTTGATATCAAGTTGAAGGATATCCCGAATGACCGATGCCTGGTGAATACCTGGTCCATTTCCTATGACATCTATGAAAAGGGAAAAATCATGGACTACTGGCAGGAGAAAAACCCAAACAATGATGAGTGCAAGGAAGAGTATAAAGTAGAGAAGACTTACGAACTCAGGTACTAGTCACTGCTTTCCGGGCTACCTGAATGAAAGCCCCCGCCACTACATCTTCGTTGTAATGATCCCTCACGAGCTCGTAGCCATTTGCTGCGATCCTCTCTCTTTTTTGGGAATCGGCTTTTAGTTCCATGATCTTTTCAGCGATCTTCTCGGGAGAGTTCTGAGTAAGCACAATGTTTTCTCCATCGACGAAATTCTCCCTTATTCCTGGAGTGTCCTTTGTGACGATGCAGGTTTTCATGGCTGCATAATGATAGATTTTATTGGGGATGACCAAATCCGTTTTCAAGGAAGTGCCGAACACACCCAGCGCTAAGTCAAAATTATTGAGGCTCTTGTTTAGCTCCTCGTACTGTACCCAGCCCTTAAAGTCTACATTTTGTACTTGTAGCTTGCTGGCCAGTGCTTTTACTTTTTTGTAGAAAGGTCCGTAACCTATGATGTCAAACTGGATATCCTTTTCCTGCTCTAGCATTTTTGCGCATTGGACGATCCTATCAACGCCTTGAAGAGGTACAAATCCACCATAAAAGCCTACCTGAAATTTATCAGAGTTGGTTTTTGGTTCTGGTTTGAATTTTTCAACGTCCGCACCTATTGGCACAATTCCCGTCTTCTGTGGATTGAAATTGTAGGCATTTACCATCCAATCGAGATGAGCCTTTGTGTCCATGATGAGCCAGTCACTGTTATTAGTGCCCATTCTGTCACGCCATTTTTTCTCCCATGACGTCCACCATTTGCCATGGTCGCCTGTCCTTGTCAAATATTTAGAAATAAGAGGGTCAAAGATGATCGGCTTTTGAGTCCTTTTTCGGACAAAAGCGACATCCCCGTGTCGTAGGGGAGGTATATACACCACATCGGCCCAGGCTTCTTCCTTTTTCCACCTATCTTGATCAAATCCAGCCTTGTAGTTGAAGAGGGAAATCTCGACCTCAGGGATTTTGCCTAACCCTGCTCTAAGTATGATCGTTCGGTTGTAGGTAAAGTCATCCTTACCGGCAAAAAGTATCTTCATCGACTATTGCTTGAAGTAGGTCCTCGGGGATTTCAGGTTCTTATATTGGTACAGTTCTACAGTGGCTTTTCCTATACCGAGCCTTGCCAAAATCTTGAGTGGTAGTTGGTTTTCATCGTCTGTCACCCAGACGGTGACGGGTCTGTCTTCAGGGAACACGGTGCTATTAGGAAAAAGCACATACAGCTTATGTGTGTTAATCCTGTTGCCCTCAAACTTGATACGTTCCTTGCCCCCATATTCCACCCCAAAGTCGTAGGTTTTCTTACCGTAGAAGGTGCCGATCATGACAGAGTCTTCTAGCTGCTTGCTGGACCAATCTATACTTCTGAGATAAAGGTAGGAACTCAGTATGTCCAAAGTCGCATTGTCAATGGCTACTTTACGGTATATGTTTTTGGAAGTGTCGCGAAAATCTTTGATGTCTATGAGCACTGAATCTTCCTCATAGTCGAACTTGTTGCGTTGGTTTCTCCAGTACCTTCCGTCTTTGATCCGCCGCTCGGCCTCTATTGGCTTCAGTGAGCTATTTTCAATTCTCGCTGAGAACTCATCTTCAAGATTGGCAAATATGCCTAGCAGGCCTACCGTTCGACCTTCAGCCTCCACCTTGTATACATCAGGATCAAAATCATCCTTCAACCGTACCCAACCCTTGCCTATGGTAAACCAACCAAAGTGAATCTTATAGTAAAGCTCTTCTTCCAACCCGAAGGGTCGGTCCAATGAGTCGGTGGGAGGCGAGTAGACTGCATAACTATTAAAACATAGTGCAGTCAGGGCTAAAATGATGAATGTCCTGATTGGCATGTTGTTGGTGAACAAAGAACGGCAATTTTCAAGGAATTGTAAATAGGTCCGTATAGCAAAAAAAGCTCCACCGAATTACGATGGAGCTCAAACTAACCTACTGCTAAAAACTCAAAAACCTGTCACCATTAATCGGTTTCTTCTCCTTCTTCCTCATCGTCAACCTCTTCTTCGTAGATGTATGCTTTGTTTACACACTCATCTGCAAAGTCGATTGTCAGGTCTACACCAGCTTCAAAGAAGGTGATAGAGCCTGATGTGAAGTAGTTACAATCTGTACCCAATGTAGGAATCTCATTGATTTCATATTCCACTTCGAATAAATCTTCTCCGGATACTGCAATCTGGGCCAGGTTTTCACCATCTACTACTACAAATTCAATCGTGAATATTTCAGCAGAGTCTACATCGAAGGTCAACTTACCAGACTCAAATGCGTCCTGGTCATTGTTTAAGTTCAGGGCCGTCGTGATCTCATAGTATACTACTTCTTCAAATGCTTCCTCATCATCGAACTCCTCATCAAAATCATCACCCTCTGCTTCTTCTCTGTCCCACTCTTTAGCTACATCAATTTCCTCGCTTACGCCATTCTCGGTTACCGTGATAAGGTTGTCACAGGCGCCACTTCCAAAATCTATTGAATATGTACCGGACATAGTACTACCGTCTTCGGTATAAGAATAAGTCCCTGATTCTATACCACTCACGAATACGAATACTTCGTCTTCCTCACATTTGAAATCCATGACCAATGGAGATTCTACTTTGGAGGTGTAACTCTCGCCTGTGTTAGTAGTTACTGATTCGTCAGAGGCAAGAACTGTAAATCCAGACTCATCCCATTTTTCCTGACCAGTTGCTGTGTAGGTGATTTCTTCAGTAACGCCTTCTTCTGTAAACTTCTCTTTCAAATCAGATTGGAAAGTGTAATCCGCATTCCAGATTTCATCCTCTTCATTAGTGCCTGTAGCTTCTGACCATGTTCCTTGATACTTTTCAGTACCGTTTATTTCCCAATCGGTTCCTCCAAATCCTGTGTAAGTGATTTCATCCTGGAATGACCCATTAGTATATGTGCCTTTTTCTACCAGCTTACCCTTCAGGAATTCACCTTCGTAGTAGCAACCAGTCCCAAAGTCCAGCGTGTACTCGTAAGTAGTCTCTGTCTCAGTATAAGACTCCTTCCAGCAGTCTGTGTTTGTTGTGTCCGTAGCTGTTCTGGCGTTGAAGCTAGAGCTGTTGCTCATATAAGCTCTCATTGATTTTGCTACGCTTCCAGTACTTCTTCCATTTGCTCCACCAAGGAATCTACCGTATAGGAATCCCATTGGTCCACCAAGTCCTGACCCACGGACTCTGTCTCTACCGTTGCTGTTCGCAAAGACACTATTGGTGTTTTCTACACTTGTCTGATCCGTGGTAGGATCGACTTCATTGATGTCCTGCTCGCAAGCAAAAAATGTTAGGACTATTAGAGCCCATATGGCGGTGAAAATAATTCTACTTCTTTTCATGACTAAGAATTTTGTTGTGTTTGGATAGTGTACCAGCCCGCCAAAAATTACCCTACCATAAGAATGTGATTTTTTAAATAAAAATTATCACTATATCATTTTATTGATTTTAAATATCTGATAATC
>CAZZHO010000227.1:0-6488 GCA_964653795.1 uncultured Roseivirgaceae bacterium
ATAGAGGTTATTACGCTTACGCCATGACCGTCGCATCCGCCTATAGCCAATCTGATTTTGAAGCTGAAGAGATCGCCAACGACGGCTTCATAAAAGTATTTGGAAGAATCAAGGAGTATGACTCGCAATTCCCTTTCACTGCCTGGTTCCGAAGAATAATTGTCAATTCAGCCATTGACCATTTCAGAAAAAACAAAAAACACAATTTCCACTTGGAGGTGGATCAAGCCGCAGGTATCGAAACGAATGACTTGTCTGCCATCGATCAACTTTCAGCTAATGAAATGATGGAACTGGTGCGGTCTCTACCTACAGCTTACAGGACCGTATTTACCCTCTATGTGGTGGAGGGATATAAGCACCATGAAATTGCTGATCAGTTAGGGATCAGCGAAGGAACTAGCAAGTCCAACTTTGCCAGGGCCCGCCAAAAACTGCAACTGGAAATCGAAAAACGACTTGGAAGATGAGTAACCAACTAGATCCTTGGGAAGAGAAAATGCAAGCGAAGCTGGGAGAGTTTCGTCTTGATGCAGAGCCAACTGACGCTAAAGTAAGCTCCTTTTTTGATCAGATGGATGAGAAACAAACTGGAAAGAGCAATTATCCTACACTGGCTATTGCGGCCTCTGTGATATTGGTATTAGTGGCTGGACTTGTTGTATTTAGAGTTAATCAAGTGGAAATTGTCACAGACAACACTATGGCAAAACATCAAATTTATCTGCCAGATAACTCCAGGGTTATGATGCGTCATAACTCAACACTGAGTTATAACACTTTCCTTTGGAAATTTAGTCGGAGTGTTAGTCTTGAGGGAGAGGCCTATTTTGAAGTGGCAAAAGGAGAGAAGTTCAGTGTTGAGTCTTCACGAGGTACCACATCGGTTTTAGGCACTGCCTTTAATATATTTTCTACGGAGGAAGAATATAAGGTCAAGTGTTTTGAGGGCAAGGTCGCGGTAAATACCGGTTCTGGTCTTTTTAGTATTGGCCCTGGGCAATCGGTTTTAAATAAGAAAGGAGCTTTAATCGAAGAGTCATTTGATCTGGCTGATACTACTTGGCATAAGGAGGAACTGATCTTTGAGGAGGCCTCACTGGAATATGTTTTTGATAGACTAGGAAAGGTGTATAACAAAGAGTTTATTGTGCCAAAAGAGGTACTGGCTGAGAAATACACCGGTTTTTTCCCGGCGGATGACTTGTCTTTGGCCTTGAGGTTAGTGCTGGAGCCTTTGGACTTAAAGGCTGAGTTTGATGAAGAGAACAAGGTGATCATCACAAAAATTGAAAATTGAGTCTGGCAAGGCCTTTCATATTTTCCTTTCTTTTTTGCTTTTCTCTTTTAACGCTGGCAGGCAACAAACCAGTCATCAAAGAAGACTTCCAAAACACTCCACTCAAGGAGGTACTGGGGATTCTGAAGAAAAAGTATAAGGTCAAAATTGCTTACTCTGTAAGATTAATTGAGGGGAAGCAGGTAACAGCCACACTTGACGGGTTAAATCTGGAGGAGGCAATAGCGCAAATCCTGGAAGGACAGTCCCTTGACTACCAATACATAGAACCCAATGCTGTCATTCTAAAGAAATCCAAAAAAGCTGAGTCATCTACTCAAATCAATGGGGAGATTTTTGATTCACAGACCGGCGAGAGGCTACCTTTTGCAGTGGTCACAGATTTGGAATCTGGAAGCGCCACTACAACAAACGAGGAAGGATATTTTTCCTTGACGACTGGCGAATTCAACCCTCGGCTCAGTATTTCTTACATAGGCTACTTTGATACATTGGTCGCTGTTTCTAATGTTGAAAATAAGCGGCTTATGATAGGAGTAAGGTCCAGTTACAATACACTAGGGGAGGTGCTGGTAACAGGTACGAGCGATAATTTCTCTTCGCCAGATGGCAATGGTGAGATCGATCTGAACCCGAACTTGGTAAGACGTACGCCTCAGACTGCTGAAAAAGACGTTTTTCGAATGCTTCAATTACTTCCCGGAGTAGTTTCGACTAATGAATTGTCTTCAGGACTTTCTATCAATGGAGGTACTTCTGAGCAGAATCTGATACTATTTGATGGTTTTTCTATCTATCATCAAGATCATCTATTTGGATATTTCAGCGCCATCAATCCTTATGCTATCAAATCTGTGAGAACGCTCAAGACGGGCTATTCCGCAAGATATGGAGGTAGATCCTCAGGTATTGTTCAATTCACTGGAAATGATGGTAACAACTCGAGAGTGGCCGGTAAGTTTGGTTTGAACCTGCTAAGCGCTAATCTGGGTTTGGAAGTGCCCATCACGAACAATACCACTACTTTTTTCTCTGCCAGGCGATCCTATACAGACTTCTATTCATCTTTCTTATTTGAGAGAATCTTCGATCTGTACTATGAGGAGTTTTCCAACGTAGATGCAGTTATTGAAAGCCAGGATTACAGCCCGGAGTTCTATTACGATGATGTCAACTTCAAGATAACCTCAAGACTGGGTGCTAGAGACCTTTTTAGCTTTAGCTTCTACAACAGTAATGATCGGTTGGATTTCAATGAACATTTAGTAGTGCAATATCCTGAAGATACAGTGGCTCGGGAGTCCAACCTAGGTGCGATTGAATGGGGAAATACAGGTGCCTCTATGCAGATGATGCGACTCTGGAATGATACTGATTTTTCGCATTTTACCTTGAGCTTTTCGGACTATGGGAGCAACTATCGAGAGCAATCAGAAGAAGAAATTACCATTGCACGTGAGCCATTCACGACCATCAATTCCAGCAGCATTCAATCAAATGGAATAGAAGATTTAGGGATGAAGTTGTCCCATGAGGCCCATATTTCTAATGTTATATGGCAGTTTGGTGCTGAGTTTTCTTTTTACAACACTTTCATAGAAAATACACTAAACGAGGAACCCCTGATTGAAAAAAAGCAAGCTGGCGCGACCTTGAGCACTTTGTATACGCAGGCCGATATCAGGATCAGGCCCACCACCAGGCTTGGTATTGGGACAAGGGGCACATATGCCAGTACGAGAGGGCAAACGTACTTCGAGCCTCGGTTGTCGTTAACTGAAGAATTGAATCCGAATCTATCGCTAAGAGCCTCTGTCGGTAGATATAATCAATTTGTGAATCAAGTAATCAGTAGAAATGTCCTCCAAGGCAGCAGGGATCTTTGGGTCCTTTCAGATGATGAGGTGCCAGTCCAATTGGCTGATCACTATACAGTAGGTGGATCTTGGCAGAAGAATGGTTTTGGACTGGATATGAGCCTCTTTCATCGGAATTTCAGTGGACTTCTTTATTATGCGTTCATAGAGGGCAATGAGATCACCCAATTTACCAACTACGAGGAATCCTTCTTTGAAGGCGATGGTCGAGCAACAGGGTGGGAACTTTTACTAAAGAAGGAATCTCCTACTTTCTCGGGTTGGGTGAGTTATACTTTAAGTAGGTCAGATGCTAAATACGATGACTTAAATGGAGGAGAATGGTTCTCAGCTGATCAGGACCAAAGACATGAGATCAATTTTTATGTATCAAAGAAATTAGGTCCTTTCAACCTTTACAGCACCTGGATTTATGGGAGTGGTAGACCTTACTCTACATTTGGAGGAGGGAATGATACCAGAGAAGACAGAAGAGGAGATATTATTCTTATCAATACATCTCAAATCAATAACCTAAGGCTCGACGATTATCACCGGTTGGATCTTGGTGTTTCTTCTGTTTGGAAATGGGGAAGAACCGAGGTTGAAGGGAATATCCATCTTTTCAATGTTTATGACCGTAAGAATATTGGATCAGTCCAGCTGAACCCTATTCCTGGGCCTTCACCCGATGAGAATCCAGCGATGGATGGCAATGGTGATGGTGCTCCAGACGATGGACCGCCTCCACCACCTGATGGAGGACCTCCCGGCGATGGAGGACCTCCCGATGGCCCACCTCCTCCCGGAGGAGGACCCCCAATGCCCTCTGGTGGGCCACCGAGAGGAAATCAAGGTGATCGTCAGATGCGTCAAGGCTTTACTTCCTCTGAGAACGTCCTGATGAGATTTACACCCAGTTTGTCCATAGAGATCAGGTTTTAGCAATAAAAAAAGGCCGCCCTTTACAAGAAAGTACGGCCACCTAATCCAACAATCACCGCCAGGTGACTCCCCGCAGGGAGCTCTTTAGAATCCAGGATTCAATATTCTTTGCTGATTTAATCGACCCAATACTTTTCTTGCGACACTCATTTCAGTCTCCTCAAATGCATAGAGTATCTCCGTAGCAGGAGTATCAAAAAAGGTAAATGCAGATTTTACCAGTTTGTATTTCTTTTCGGCCAGAGAGTAAATGAGGTACAGCATATTGGTCTTTTAGATTATTTGACCACTATACGTGCCAAGGGTTTAAAAGCGTTGCGTCAATTTTCTTCTTTTTTGAAAAAATCTTGCATTCTCTCGTTTGCAACTACAGAATCCGGATAAGAAGCGGATAAAGAAGGTTTCCCCGGCATATTTTCAATGTGCAAGGTTTGTGTGGGGAAGGCAAAGTTTACTCCAAGGTGTTCTGCCAACTTAGCAACCTCCAATAGTACCTCATGTCTGGCTTTTAATTCTCCGGGCCAATCAGGCACTTCAAAGAATATGTAAAACATGATGTTCAAAGAAGAAGCTTCCATCTCATTGAGATACACGTTGTAATAGTCTTTTCTGGTATCAGGGTGGACATCTACTATTTTCCTGAGACCTTGTACGAAAACATCAATCAATTGAGGTGGAGTATCGTATTGCACACTGATCTGTGTGAAGAACCTTCTGTATTTACGTAGGCCATGATTGTCGATCACGCTATCAGCGAGCTTACCATTAGGTACGTACATCACCGAGTTCCTAAAGGTTCTTACCCGACTGGATCTGAATCCTACCTCCTCTACATTGCCATCTATTTCACCCGTAGTGATCCAGTCTCCGATTTGGAATGGTTTATCTATGAAGATCATCAAAGAACCGAAGAAATTTTTGATCGTGTCCTGCGCTGCCAGGGCAAAAGCTAAACCACCAATAGATAGTCCGGTAAGCAGCGGAATGATATTGATATTAAGGTTGTCTAAAATGAACAACGTCCCGATCAAGACCACAAAAGTTTTGAGTGTCTTTCGCAATAGCGGAACAAGTTGATCATCTAGGGTACTCTTTGTTTTGCTGGCTACCCTGACCAGATAAATAGATATTATGTTGACAAGTCGATAAAAGGTAATCGTACCAAAAAGCGGTAAAAGAGCTTTAATCGCCAGCACCACGTACCTCGTCAGCTGCGGTGGTAATAGTAGGACTGGTACGAAAATGCTGAGCAAGAAACTGATCACAAAGAGACTCAGTGGCTGGGCTACAGGAATAAGCACCTTAGTCGCAAACTCGCCGTAGCCAGCATTTTTCAGGACTCTAAGCAGTAGTCTTCCAAAGAAAAAAGTAAAGACCTTATGAATAAGGAAACTGAGAAAGGCCAGTATAAGTATCCCTATGTACTGAAAGGTGTACAAACCGAAGGTTTTTCTGCCCCCAGCCCTCGGTAGTATATCAATTAGCTTGTCTGTACCGAAGCGAAACACCTCCGGATACCGCTGTTTGACAGCTTGAATGGAGCTAGCCGGATATACCCAATTATCTCCCTGTTTCTCTAATACAATGTCTGGGAATCTGTCTGTAAGCTGGTATACATGCTTCTGTGCCAGGCTATCATAGTAGTACGGATCTCTTGGTATCTCTTTAATATCAATGTATTCTCCTTCAGCATCCAAGATCTGCTTCAGCTTCACTGCGCTATTGATAGCTTCTTTAAAAGAACTTGTATTCGCCACGAAAGGTAGCGCTGCTAGTGTGTCATTATAAGTTTCATCCTGCAAGAAATACAGGTGCGTTCTTACCGTCTGATAGGGGTTCGAAAGCCGGGTGTTCTGAGCCAGACCGCACAAACTCAGAGCCACAAAAAGAAGAAGGGTTACTCCACGCCGCATGCCGCAAAAATAACCCTTCAAACCACTAACAACTACTTACCTAACCTTAGCCATCATTTTCCAGGGAGTCCCAAAATTCCTTGCGTTCCCTTCGGTTTTCTCTCCTTTCCTCTCGGTGCTCTCGCCTCATGGTCTTGTGCTCCTCCATAATTGCTGTAAACTGCTCCTTTTGGTTGTCATCCAATACGGATTTGATACCAGAAGCTCTCTCCTTGTTTACAGCTCTTACCTTTTCTCTGACTTCCTTCATATTCTCCTTCGATCTTTCACCATCCCTTGCATTTTGCATGATTTCACCTATTTGCTCGGCGGCCGCAAGGTTGAACTCATATACTTTTGATTTCTGATCTTCTGTCAATCCCAGTTTGTTGTCCAGCTTATCCGTTGCGGCTTCCGCTCTCTCATTTGCTGGTTTTGGAGCTCTTTTTTTTGGAGGCTGGGCGATACTTGTCACTGCCATGAGCACCATCAATG
>CAZZHO010000228.1:0-6455 GCA_964653795.1 uncultured Roseivirgaceae bacterium
GCCAATGCCAAGCTAGAAGAGATAGCGAAGGATTTGGCTGCTAATTACAACTAAGTAAACGCATGGCGAACTTAAAAGAGGTAAAGAATAGGATTCAATCTGTAACATCCACGCAGCAAATCACCAAAGCTATGAAGATGGTGGCTGCGGCGAAACTGCGTCGTGCGCAGGATAGGATTATGCAGATGAGACCATATTCTCAAAAGCTCTCTTCTATCATTCAAAATGTCGCTTCCTCTGCGGAAACAGAAAATCTGGATAACCCTTACGGAGAAGAAAGATCTGTTAACAATGTACTGCTCGTTGTAATTACTTCTGATAGGGGTCTTTGCGGGGCATTTAACAGTAATGTCTTCAAGTATACTAGAGCTCTAATTGAAGAAAAGTATGCCTATCTGGAGAGATCGGGCAATCTTCATATCATGCCTATTGGTAGAAGATCTCATGACTATTTCGTGAAGAGAAACTTCAAGGTGGTAGATGGTTACCAAAATCTTTTTGGACGGCTATCATTTGATGAAGTAAGAAAAGCTGCCCAGTTCGCAATGGATGGCTTTCAGGAAGAGCGATACGACAAGGTAGAAGTCATTTACAATGAATTCAAAAATGTCGCTACTCAGATTCTTCGCAATGAGCAGTTATTGCCAATAGTAGCCAAGAAAGAAGAGGAGCCAGCACCGCAGGTCGATGAGAATGGAGAGAAGAAGAAAAAGAAAGCGGATATCGACTATATCTTCGAGCCTTCCAAAGAGGTGATCTTTAAAGAGATTATCCCTAACTCTTTAAGAATTCAGTTTTACAAAGCACTTCTTGAATCCAATGCTTCTGAACACGGAGCCAGGATGACAGCAATGGACCAGGCTACTGATAATGCCGGTGAATTGCTAAAAGAGTTGAAGCTTACTTACAACAGAACAAGACAGGCAGCGATCACCAAGGAAATCCTGGAGATTGTAGGTGGTGCGGAAGCACTCAGCCAAGGATCATAACATTCATCACTTGTGAAGGTATCAGACCTCTACAAGTATTACAGATGGCTCTCATTGGATGTAACAGTGGGAGCCATTTCTGTTTTATACCTTCTACAGATTTCTAATGGCATTAAAGTTCCAATAGCTGCTTATTGGGCATTGGGGAGTGCTATATGGGTGGTGTACCTCATGGATCACTGGCTAGATGCAAAAAAAAAGGTTGCAGCTTCTCCAAGACGCATTTTTTATAAAGAGAATAGAAGGACTTTGTTGATTTTAGCCTTCTTCCCGGCTTTTTCTGGTTTCGTCTCAGTCTTTTTTATTCCAAGAGAGATTTTGGTCTCAGGGGCAATTTTAGTGATGGTCTGTTTGGCCTATTTAAGTTTAAATAGACTACTGGCATCAGTTTATTTCAAAGAGCTGTGTGTAGCGATCGTGTTCGCCATGGCCTGTTCATTACCTGTCTGGTCAATGGGCGCATTCACACAACCCATTATCGTGCTCCTAATGCTACTAGGACTATTGGCCTTTAGCAATCTTCTGGTATTTGCTTACTACGAATCAGAAGAAGATCGGCAGGAGGGTTTTCATTCCATTGCCTTGCTAATGAATCCAACGACTCATAGAATACTGGTTTGGCTGCTTTTAGGACTAATGATAACCCTCTCTCTTTCTTTAAAAGTCGAATGGAGATTCTCTGCATTTATCATTTTTTCATCTTCTATGCTAGGGCTCATTATGACTTTGCCAAACTTGTTTAGCGTAGGAGAGCGTTATAGAATGTTGGGTGATGGGATCTTTTTGACAGCATTCGTTTTCGCAATGCTATGACGAATGATTTTGATGGCATCTCGAAGTACTATGATCGAATAAAGAAGATTGTATTTGGGGATGAATTGGCTACCGCATCAGCATTTTTTCTGAAAGACATTCCTGACGGATCGCATGTACTGATACTCGGAGGTGGAAGTGGCCAAGATTTGGAAGTATTGGGTAGGGTAGAGGTGGATTATGTAGAGAAATCCCAGCGAATGCTGGCTTTGGCCGGGACCCGTAATACTTTGGCTAGTATCAAATTTATTCATGACGACTTCATGAATTGGGAGAATGATGGGCAATACGATTACATTCTTTGCCCATTCTTCTTAGATGTATTTGATGAGGATGGCCTGGTAGCGGCAATTGTCAAATTGAGTTCATTACTTGGATCAGAAGGACGCCTTATAGTGACCGACTTTCAAAAGCCACGCAGAATCTTGCAGAAGTTGGTATTGTGGATGATGCATAGATTCTTTGGAGCAGTGTCTTCCCTTCAGTCGAATAAGCTCCAGCCTATTATCAAGGTCTTAGAGGATCAGGGCTTTTCCGTAGTAGAGAAGGTGGAATTGGCTAGGGGCTTTGTATTCTCTTGCAAATTGAGACGGGCCAAGTAATAGACCTGCCTTTGCTAGCAGGCAGGATGTGGGTAGGGCCCTGGTTTTTGTGCGGAAAGCCTTCACGACACGGCCCGAATATCTTGTCTCCCAAGGCTATAGAATGTTCCCTTCTGATAATTTTTAAAATATTTTCTTTGCTGATGGAAACCCTCATGAGATGGGTGTGTCCTTAGAGTGATAAATTAGATGGTGCAAGCCGAAAGCCAACATATCCACAGAGACCTGATCATAGGTAGCCAAAAGGGAGATCCTGTAGCCCAGGAGCGACTCTACAAGCTGTATGCTAAGGCGATGTATAATATCTGTCGGAGGATGATGGGCGACGATGAGGAGGCTAAGGACATTCTGCAGGAGTCATTTATAGATGCTTTTGCGAAGCTGCCTACTCTTCGTGAGGTGAATACTTTCAGCCTTTGGATCAAGCGTATTGTGACCAACAATTGTATCAATGCGATTAGGAAGCGGCGGCTGATGACAACAGAGCTTCAAGATCATCACGATTGGGCAGAAGAGGACTTTGATGATTTTGAATACTCGAACTACAAAGCGGCTGAAGTGATGAGTGAGGTAGATGGTCTACCAGACGGATGCAAAACAGTGCTAAATCTGTACTTGTTTGAGGGGTATGACCATAAGGAAATTTCGCAAATATTAGGTGTGTCGGAATCGGCTTCCAAGGCCCAATACTGTAAGGCGAAAGCAAAGATTAGGGATAGGTTACAACTAAAAAGACAACAATATGTCTGATAGTCTTAAAGAATATGTAGAAAGGGAATCTGCGGATTTTGAGGTTTTCTCATTTGACGCGGATGCGGGGTGGAGCGAGATTGCTGAGAAGGTGTCAGCACCTGCTCCAAAACAGCGTAATCCCTGGATGATGGTGGCGGCAGCGGTAAGCTTGTTGCTTGTAGCGACGGTCACCCTTTTGATCAATCAATACAATACCAATATGCCTTCATTTAGCCAGGAATTGGCGGAGGCGGAGCGCTATTACCAGGAAATGGTAAGCATCAAGTTAGCTTCTGTGGGAGGAAAGCTGGACACAGCTCCCATCATCGCTGACTTTGATGAAATGGATGCAGCTTTTGACGAGCTGAAAAACGACTTGAAAGACGATGTGGACAATCAAGAGGTGGTAGAAGCCATGATTGCTAATTATCGTCTGAAGCTTAAGATTTTAGAGCAAATCGCCAGTGAACTTGAAGAAGAAAGTTATGAAAGTGAGCAAACTGATTTATAGTCTCTGTCTCGTACTGTTGAGTAGCGGGGCCTTTGCCCAAAACCTTCAACAGGAAATAACCGAAGACAAGTCTTTCAAACTCGATCAGGGAGATAGAGTGGAGATAAGAAATAAGTATGGTGAGATCATCGTCCATACCTGGTATGTAGATTCTGTAAAGGTGGTGAGGAAGTTCGAGATCGCTGGCAAGAATTACTCCTCAGTTAGAAAGGTCATAAATCGGGTAGATATGAGTATGCGCAAGATTGGAAATCTTGTGTCCATAGAGACAGAAGTTGAAAAACCGAGTGGTGGCTTTTTCGGTGATCTGCTGGATGATTTTGAAGATGCCTCTAAAGGAGCTTTCGCTAACAACAATAAGTTTTCTGTAGACTATGAAGTCTGGATACCTGAGGATGTAGATATCACCATTGAAAATAGGTTTGGTGATGTGTACCTCTCTGATTTGACAGGATATGTAGATGTTGAACTATCTCATGGTGATCTCAGAGGAAATAGAATTGAGAATAGATTAGAACTGAAGCAATCTTTTGGCAGGTGTAATTTCGACTTTGTCAATATGGGAGAGTTCAACTTGCGCGCGGTGAACATGGAAGTGAAAGAAAGCCGGAAGTTGACATTTGAAAGTAGCTCGTCTGAGATTGAATTGGATGAGATCGAGAATCTTCAAATAAACTCCAGAAATGACAAGTTCTATGTGGAGTCTCTTGACAATGTACAGGGAACTGGCTCATTCACAGACTTGAACGTCGATGAACTCTATCAAAACTCCAGACTGGACTTTAGCTATGGAGATATTTACCTGAGGCAAGTAGCGCAAAACTTTAAGCTCATCGATATCAGCGGTAAGTCAACGGATATTAATCTTGTACTCGATCAGGCCTCTTATATCCAAACACGAATTGAGGGTCCAGAGGAGCGCATGATACTTCCAAATAGCATGCTGACTTTGCAAAGACAGGAGCTAGAAGACGGAAAAAGTATATCACTGAATGGAACAGTTGGCAATACGAATAGTGAAGTTGGAAGCTTGAATGTTATAGCTAAAGGAGGGAAATTGATCATTGCTATCCAGGAGACACCCATATTCACAAAACAAGACTAGCCAACTTTAATGAAGAAAATTCTTTTCTGTGCTGCCATAGCGCTGAGTATCGGAGCTATGGCCCAGGACTACAAACATTCAGCAGGTTTCCGATTAGGAGGGACTTCCGCCATTACCTATAAAAACTTTGTTGAGACCAACGAAAGTGTAGAGTTCTTCCTGAGTGGGAGAGAAGATGGTTTGCAGCTCACGGCCATCTACAGTTTTCATAGACCGATGGAACTTGAGTTCAATGAGAACTTCTTCTTGCACTATGGTATAGGGACTCATATCGGCTATGAGGATAGAAGTGATTTGGACAAAGTTTTAGTGAGGTTAGAACCGCCCCAGTTCAACTTTGAGCGTCGAACTTATTTTGTGATGGGTGTGGATGCTATGGCTGGCGTGGAATATCGCTGGTACAGTGTGCCGATGACCATTAGCTTTGATATAAAACCCTATTTTACATTTATTGGCATGAGGTATACGGATGCGAGGTTTTGGGATGCTGCCATTTCTTTCAAATACATATTCTAACTCAACCCGTAGATGAAATACCTATCAATATTGCTACTCGTGCTGGTGGCGTTCATAGCTGAAGCGCAACGATACGAGGATGTAAATGACCCCAATGAAATAAAGTCCATCCTAAGTAAGGACAATGAGATCCAGGGCTTTGGAGGAATCGATGGTAAGCTTGGAGATATCAAAGGAGACAGAACCCTTTTTATTGGAGGATACGGTGGTGTGATAGTCAACCGGTCCTTCATGTTTGGTATTGGAGCATATGGCTTAGCCAGTCAACCTGGTTTTGAAGGAACTATACCCGGCACTGTAGAAGTGAAAGAGCTGAAAAGGTATGGTGGATATGGTGGCTTGCTCATCGGAGCTACTGTTTTCGGTAAGGAAGTCATTCACTTGAGCGCTCCGGTCCTTTTGGGTGCAGGAAACCTTGAAATCTCTGATGATAATTTCTTCGAACTTCAATTTGCTTCGGAAACTGATTTCACAGTGGAGCGGTCTGCTTTCTTTATAGTGGAGCCAGGATTACAGCTTGAATTCAACATCACTTCTTATCTAAGATTGGCTGGTGGCGCGACCTATCGATGGGTGCAAGGGCTCGAACTTGAGAATGCAACCGATAGAGACATGAGTGGCTGGGGCGGAAGTCTTTCTCTGCGAGTAGGGCGTTTCTGAAGCCGATAATCAAGCTAGATCTGCCAGAAGAATTACAGGTTTTCCCAAGTTCCTAGTGGCAATGATGTAGGCATCACCACCATCATTGAGACCATATTTCTTTTTGAATTGCTCAGCATTCAAGGGATGGTTTCGGCTGATGATATTCTTCTTTGATCCTTTCAATTTCTTAAGATCTTCTTTGCCTAGCGATTTAGAGATTCGAAATGTCTTACCAGGGAAGTCATTGATCTTCTTGTCTGAAGTATAAAAGTGAGAGTGTGGATCCAGTTTTTGTAATTTGAACTGTTTACCTACTGACTTGAATGCACCCGATTTGAGGATAGCAGCATTGGGCTCATAGAGGTATTCAGCGTAACTGCCAATGTCCGCGGCGGTCTCTTGCTCCTCTTCAAAAGTGAATTCGAATGGTATCTTATCTGGAAGATTGATAGCCGTAATTGTAGTAGGGCGTTGGGAATTGCTGAACTTATATAATACTTCTTTCACTTCATTTTTGACTGCCACTACATGAACCTGAGCAATCC
>CAZZHO010000229.1:0-6427 GCA_964653795.1 uncultured Roseivirgaceae bacterium
TTTTCTTTGTTGCTAATTGTGATTAAATGTTTCGACCTGTATTGATCACATTCACTCCATTGAATCTTGTAGTAGAAGACCCGTGGGAGACCGCACTGATCTGTGAAGGCTGTCCCTTACCATCGAAAAATGATCCAAACAATCTGTAGTCGGATTCATCACAAATAGCCGCACAAGAATTCCAAAACTCCTGAGTATTGGACTGATAGGCTACGTCGTTGAGCATACCGGTAATTTTACCGTCTTTGATTTCGTAGAATACTGTACCTCCAAACTGGAAGTTGTATCGCTGCTGATCGATAGAGTACGAACCTCTACCGGCTATATAGATTCCCTTTTCTACATCCTTAATCATGTCTGCTACGGAGAGCTTCTCTTTACCCGGACGTAGGGATACATTTGGCATTCTCTGGAACTGTACATCGTTCCAGGACTGTGAGTAGCAGCATCCGTGCGACTCATTCTGATCGATCATGTGGACCTGATCTCTGATGGCCTGATAGTTCACTAAGACACCATCTTTTACCAAATCCCACTCTTTACAAGCTACGCCTTCGTCATCGTAACCAACAGCTCCAAGTGATCCCACTTGCGTCTTGTCAGCCACAAGGTTGACCAACTCACTTCCGTATTGGAAGTCTTTGGATTTCCACTTATCAAGCGTAGCAAAGGATGTACCTGCATAGTTGGCTTCATAGCCCAGTACCCTATCCAGCTCCAGTGGATGCCCTACAGATTCATGGATCGTCAAACCTAAGTGGTTAGGCTCCAATACGAGATCGTACTTGCCTGGCTCCACAGACTTAGCGTTGAGCATTTCCTTCGCTTGAAGGGCCGCGTCAGTCGCATCTGCCACAAGATCGTATCGGTTTCTAAAAAGCTTTACATTGGCCGGGTTAGGCAACAATTCATTTGGATCCGGATCCATGTATTCATAACCCATACCTACGGGAGCACTAAGTCCCTGTCTTCGCTTGAACTTCCCACCTGCGGGATCAATAGCAGTCACCTGCATGTAAGGCCACAATCGGTGGATGTCCTGATCGATATACGACCCCTCAGTACTGGCAAAGTACTTCTGCTCATTCACCTGGAATAGTGCTGTAGTAATGTAGTTGGCGCCATTCTCCATGGCAGCGGCATTTGCAGAGAGTAGCAAATCAGCTTTCTCTGAGATGGCCACTTCCATCGAATTTTTGAGGATCGGCGTTTTCCAGGAAACCTCTCCATAAGACTTCACAGGTGCTAATTGCACCGGTTCTTTTTGAAGTCGGCTGTTTGCCTTGGCGATGAACACTGCCGTTTCAGTAGCCTTTTTGATACCATCTGGTGTCACATCAATCGTGGATGAGAAACCCCAGGTACCATTGGCAATGACGCGTACACCACACCCAAAAGATTCCGTATTTACAACATTATTGATCTTGTCTTCGCGTGCGAAAACATACTGATTCAGATAGCGACCGATACGAGCGTCAGCATACGTGGCGCCAAGTGACTTGGCCGTATTCAACGCTACATCCGCCAACTCCTTCTTCATGGATACTTGCATCCCTGGAGCCAGCAAATCTTCTGCCGCTATGGGATTGCCCATCATTGGGAAGCTAGGAAGCATCGCTGCTCCTGCCCCCATGCCGGCAATCTGCATAAAGTTTCTTCTTTTCAAGGCAATAAAATTTCAGTTTTACTTCAAATACACCTTGGAAGATAAAGAGAAGGGCCAAAAGGCCGATGGGCTTTTATGCAAGTGGTCGAATCCATATTCAGCATGGAACCAAAAAGTTCCCTCAAAAATCAATTTCTAAAACCTGCCTATCTTCCAATTAAATCTGTCTCGATCATGATCCGACATACCTGCTCCCTCCTGCTAATTTTCTTTTGCCTTCACATTGCAAATGGACAGACCCAAAAAGAGGAGAATAGCCCACTCACTTTTGGCGAATTAGAAGGCTCAGGATTCAATGCAGATTCTATCCAGCACCTGGCGAACTTGATTTGGGAGACGCCACCTAAGGACTTTAGGGGATTAGTCGTGATCAAAAACAATGAAGTTGTCATCGAGGAATACTTCCATACATTCTGGAGAAATACGATCCACGACATTCGCTCCGCCGGTAAAAGCATCACGGCTATGTTGCTGGGTATCGCCATTGAGCAAGGCTTGGTTGATGATATAGACAGGGACATCTATTCCTTTTTCCCAAAGGACAAATACCCGGCTATCAACGAAGACTATAAGAAGTTTACGCTGCGGCATGTACTGAATATGTCCTCGGGACTAGATGCTGATTCTGAAGACAACAACACTCCTGGCCATGCAGGACAATGGATTGCCATGGATGATTGGTCTTCTTACCTATTGAGTGTACCACACATAGAGGAACCTGGAAAAAAGTGGGTTTATGCGGATATACATGCGCTCCTGATTGGGATGATCGTCGAAGAAACTTCCGGCATGAGTCTAAAGGATTTTGCCAAGAAGTACCTATTCGATCCACTCGGTATTGAGCAGTGGTACTGGTATACGAATGCTTCAGGTCAAACTGGTGCTGCAGGGAATCTCTACCTCACGACCCTTGATTTTGCAAAGCTGGGTATGGTGATCGTGAATGAGGGCAAATGGGGTGATCAGCAATTGATGGAGGAATCCTATGTAGAAGAACTGATAAGCTCCAAAGTATTTGACGTTTCAGACATCATCTCCATTACTGACTATTACGGGTTTATGTGGTACAAGTCCCACCGAGAATTCGGTGATAACACTTTCGATTATTTGTACGCCTCAGGCAATGGCGGGAATCATTTAGTGGTTATCCCTGATCGCGAGATTGTGATAGCGCTCACCTCCAGCGCCTATGGGCCAGGGTTAGGTCATCGCAGGACTTACAATATCATGGGAAGGGTCTTGAGGGTATTGGAGGAATAAGGATTATGCGGAATAGTAAGGTCAAGTTAATTTTGATCTTACTCTCAAAACAACATGAAATTCAGAAAAGCATATATCCTCGCGATACTGGCAACTCACCTTTGTTACCACTCCTCTTTCTCACAGGGAATTGTCGTCATGAAAGATGGCGAAAAAATCAAAGCCTGGAAATGGAAATTAAAAGACTCCATCCTCGAAATAGACTTATTGCAGAAAGAGCCTGAAAGAATCAAAAGAAATGTTGAGGAAGTGGATTTCGCCATAGAGACCTTAAGTCAGACGCGATTAAAATTCGTCAAGAAAAGGGAGCAGTACATCGACCCAAGTAAGAAAGAAAGGTATTCCACCATGAGAATAGTGGTGTCTGGAAAGGTTGAAATATTAGAAGAATTAGTCCAAACTTATGGACCAGGTCCAAACCTCTTTAATGATCAGGTTCAGTTGGCAAATCAATCCTATTCTCAATACTTCCTTAATTCTGAAGAAGAGGGAATAAGCTATTCGATATTCTCCTCAAGAGGACTACTGTTGACAGAGAAACGACCAAGGATTCTAGAAAGGTATATCAGAAGCGATTCCACGACATCCTCCGAAATAAATTCAGAAAAATGGAATTTGAAGAAAATCAAGAAATGGGTACAGTCCTACAATTCTAAAGAATCAGTATATGAAAGTAGTAACTGCACCAATCAGGATTCTGTAAAGGTCCATCTATATCGCCGAAAGAAAGGAGAAAGTAAAGAATCAGCACTTATTGATTTGAACAATAAAACCAAATTATCACTAGGCCCAAATACTAAAGCAGTCCTCAAATTACCAGCCGATTGTTTCTCCAGAATATGTCTTGATACAACCGAATGCTTCCTGCTAGAACCTCAAAACTTTTTTCAGTGGTATTATGAGATCAACAAAGAGAAGAAGGGTGGTTCGATATATTTTCAGGAATCGGCTCCCGGTGATGCCAGACCAAACCTCCTTCTTATCTCCAAAGAAGTAAAGATCAACAACTAAACATACTATTAAGTATGTTATATTTGTTCTATGGCACTGAGTAAGAGTCAATGGTTAGAAGAGGGCTTCAAATTGCTTTCTGAGTTTTCTCAGGACAAACTCCGTATCCAATACTTATGCGACCGACTCAAAGTAACCAGAGGTTCTTTTTATCACCACTTTACCGGCATCGACAACTACATCGAAGAAATGATGGAGGCCTGGGAAGAAGAGAACACACATGCCATGATGCGCCAGGCTAATGAAGGCACGAACGCCGAAGAGTCCATGGACTTACTCTCCAAAGCTGTAAGTACTAAAAACCAAAGCATTGAGGCAGCTATTAGATCCTGGAGCTTTTACCAACCTACTGTTGCCAAACATCTGGCCAAGGTGGATAAACTAAGGCTACAATTTCTGAAAGGACTACACT
Source organism: uncultured Roseivirgaceae bacterium (assembly GCA_964653795.1). Taxonomy (GTDB): domain Bacteria; phylum Bacteroidota; class Bacteroidia; order Cytophagales; family Cyclobacteriaceae; genus JAWPMT01. The sequence goes on from CAZZHO010000229.1 coordinate 4,350, forward strand.
CGAGAATGGGCAGATCGGATGAAGAAGCCGCCCTCCTGGCCGACTTGGACTATGGTGCTTTGATTGGTATCCAACAGCTCTACCCCAATATCGCGCAGGAGAAAATGAAAGCACTTTGGGCAATGCAGAAGAAATTGATAATGGGAGAATAAAAATTAAAACCAAAAACATACCATAACGTATGGTATACTATATCAAATCATCAGACTCATGACATACTCCATACCGATCAATTCCAAACTACCTACCACGGGTCATCACTACATGGATACATTTAGTATCAAACTCCCTAAAGACCATGACATTCTGGAAGTAACAAAGGCCGTATTCCTTTCTATTCCTGACTGGATTATCGCAATGATGATACTGCGCAATACACTGGTAGCCCGACTAGGACTGAAGACAGGATCCGAACCTGACGATTATAAACAAGTCATCAACGCCTTTGATGGAGAAGTCGGGAGTAACGTTGGGTTGTTTCGTGTTTTTGATCGCAGTGAAAATGAGATTATCCTAGGAGAAAATGATCAACATCTGGATTTCAGGGCTTCTCTCCTACTCACGCCTTCTGGCGATGAACAGGAATTGGCCTTTACCACCACGGTTGCTTACAACAACACCATGGGCAAGATCTATTTTGCGATAGTGAAGCCCTTTCATATTGTAGTGGTGAAAAGTATGCTAAGAGCTACCAAGAAGTACCTTGAGAGACGAGGTTAGTCAGTAAATAACGCTCTTCCTTTTAATCTACTAGCTACCTTAGATGGTATGAAAGCAATTCTGACCATCCCGTTCATTACGCTAGTAATTTCATGCTCGTCCGTAAAACAAGCTGAAGAAACTAGGGTCCCAGAATACCAGGTGGAGCTGAAAATGAAAGAAATCATTTTTTATGGAGATACTATATCATTCGAAACACCGCTGCTGATACAACCAACTCCAAACTCCGATAAAATCACGCTAATAGAACTAGGCAATGGCAATCGCTTTGGTGTCAAATACTTCATGAGCACCATGACCACTGGTCAGAAGATCGAACTTGTACACAATGCTGTTTTCTATGAAGAAGTGATTGATGAATGGAAAAGTCTGGATAGACCCGATCATCGGGAGAAAATGGTTCTTGGCGAAGAAAAGAATTGGGGACTAAGTGTCGGAAATGGTGAAGAATTCTATCTCAAAGCTGACTTCACCTACCTGGTAAAGGAGGTTTAGTAAAGATTTACAATTCTTCACTAGTAGTCCCATTTCTTGGGAAAAGGCCATGATCGAAAAGGACTCTTCCCTATTAGGTACTGTCCTGCACCCCGACTATCAATACGCAGGCAGTGCAGATGGCGGAACTTCTGATCGTTCGGCTATGATGGTATATACAACGACCGATGAATATGATCTGCTAGGTCAGGAATTCCATGATATGGACATTGATCTCTTTGATGATGTGGCCATTGTGAGAGGCTGGGAAATATTGAGTCTTCGATCGCCTGAGGGTGATACAGTTCGTTTCAAACTGCGATTCACAGATGTCTATCGCAAGGAAAATGGGGTAACCAGAGCCCTGGCGACGCATAGCTCCCCCATGGACTAGGAAATTCCACTTTTAGGATCAAAACCGCTAAATTGAGATTTCAGCTTAGCGTAGATGTCCCGATTTGAATATTTCCTGGCATTTGAAACCATCCTTTATGGTCTGGTGCTGGCTCATGCCGTAATTGGTTTTAGTCAGATGATTTATCATCGCAAAACAATCAAGTTTTATTGGGCACATACACTCGCTTGCATCACTATTTTCTTCGTGGTAATTCAGACCTACTACACCTTATTTTGGGTGCCGGATGCGACCGTAAAGGGTCCCTGGACTTTCTTCTTCCTTCGGATTTTTCCTTTGACCCTCCTCTATATCACGATATATCAGCTCTTTCCCGAGAAGCCCAAGAGACTGAGAGCTGAACCTTTCATGTACAGCAGAGTTAAAGAAATGCTACTTCCCACTATCTTCTACAACCTGCTGGCAGTGGCAAAAACTATATACTACCGATGGGATGAATATGTTGCTTTAGGTGATGGACTCTTTTTCT
>CAZZHO010000230.1:0-4439 GCA_964653795.1 uncultured Roseivirgaceae bacterium
AAAAAATAAGGGCATGTTCCTGGGAGGAATCATGCCCTAAATCACCAACCTAACCTAAAAGAAAAGTAACCTTACAACGTCTATGTAATTAGAATATTACTTGTCTCTTGTTATGGTTATACCCCCAAACCTCTTGAAAGGTTTCAAAAAAATGTTAAAATATTTAAATTTTTAGACCAGCGCCAGTAGCAGAAGATAGCTCACAATCCAGGAGAGTTGCGTGAACTTGAGTAATCTAACGAATAGCGTAAGCCTAAGTTTCTCGAAGGGATTGGTGAAAATTATCAGGGAAATAACCGGATTGGAAATGGATCTGGAAAAGTAAGCCACCAAATAACAAGTCATGATGGCCATGACAAATGCAAGACAGGCATGGCTGACGGCAATCATGTAATAAATCTTTGAAGACAGGTTGTTAGAAAGTGCTACTCCAGCTTCCAAAGAAAGAAATTGTAAAGAAATGTAGGCCGCCAAGCTGATGGCAGTCAAGGCCAATACAAGTACTAAAGGTTTGACTTTCTCCTCTTTTAATTGAAATTGAGTGCTTGAAATAAAGAATGTGGGTAAGCTTAGGAAAAAAAGTCCGAACACATGAGTATTGGAAAGGGGTGTCTCAAAAGGTTCAGATATCGCCCATATTGTAACTATGAGATAAATAAAAAAAGCACTGGCAGCCAAGAGCAGCAAATTCACGATCATCATCAAGGGGTGTCCCTTATCGTTTTGGCCTTTCGTCAGGCTAGATTTCGATGATACGTGCTGGCTGTTCATTGTTCAAAGTGTAGATTATTAACTATTTCTTTTTCAAGAAGGTTAGAAGTTTTGTGAGTTTTGCGCTCTCATTATTTTAATGGCTTGTCAGTGAATAGTAATCCGATCATAGAAGAATATATAGAGGGTCCTCTTTCGGGGGTCATCAAAGAAGAGCTTACGAAGAAAAAGAATATTGCGCTGAAAGGTCTAAGTGGAAGTTCAGATGCACTGGTGATTTCATCGGTGCAGGATGTGGCCGGAATACAGCTGATTATTCTCCATGATTTGGAAGAGGCCAGGTTTTTCTTGAACGACCTACAGCAAGTAGCGTCGGAATCCAAGGTGCTTCTATTCCCTACCTCCCACAAAAAGCCATACCAGTTTGAGGAAACCGAAAACGCCAACGTGCTTCAAAGAGCAGAAGTACTGACGGAGGTCAATAAAAAGGACGATAAGGGAATCCTAATTGTCACTTATCCAGAAGCACTCACAGAAAAAGTGATTAACAAAAAGTCTTTGGTAGAAAACACTTTGAGTGCAAAAAGCGGAGATAAACTTGATATTGAGTTTATTCAAGAACTGCTATTGTCCTATGATTTTGAGAAAACGGACTTTGTATATGAAGCAGGACAATTTGCCATACGCGGTGGGATTATCGATATCTTCTCTTTTGCACAAGAGTGGCCGGTGAGGGTCGAGCTTTTTGGAGACGAAATAGATAGCATTCGCGAGTTTGATCCAGAGAGCCAACTTTCAAAAGACAGTATTCCGGGGTTCAATATCGTACCCGATGTACAAACGAAGCTGTTAACGGAAACACGCCAGTCATTTCTCTCTTTTCTCCCAGAGGACACAGTCATTTGGCTGAAAGACTATAGAGGCACGATTGATATCGTCAATAAAGGATTTGACAAAGTGAGTGCTTCCTTCAAGCAGCTGATGGAGGAGTCTAACAATTCGCAAGTTGTCAAAGGGCCGGAGGAACTTTACAATTCCGGTGATATACTCAGGGACGAACTTGATAAATTCAGAATTGCGGAGTTTGGGCTACGCTATTATATAGGTGGTGCCACAAATATTGATTTTGAAACAAGCCCTCAACCTTCGTTTCATAAGAACTTTGAATTGTTAGCTGAAAACCTGGAAGGCTACCAAAATCAGGGGCTAAAGATATTTTTTGCTGTAGAGGGCATGCGACAGCATGAGAGAATCCAAACCATCCTGGAGGAAATCAGCCCAACCTTGAAATTCGAGATGATCAATTTGGGGTTACGAGAAGGATTTGTCGATAAAGGGCACGGATTCGTCTGCTTTACCGACCACCAAATATTTGACCGATACCACAAACCTAAGACACAAGAGAAATTCACAAAGCGCAAGGCCCTTACTTTAAAAGAACTCCAAGCACTGAAACCTGGTGATTACGTAGTGCACATGGATTACGGTATTGGGAGATTTGCGGGCCTTGACAAAGTGGATAACAATGGCAACCAACAGGAAGCGCTAAGATTGGTCTATCGAGATGACGACTTATTATATGTAAGCATTCATTCTCTCCACAAAATCTCCAGATACTCCGGAAAAGAAGATGGACCTCCTGCAGTGAATAAACTTGGTTCTCAAGACTGGGAAAACAAGAAAAAGAAGGTCAAGAGAAAAGTTAAGGACATAGCTAAAGACCTGATAGCACTTTATGCGAAGAGGAAAAAGGCTTCCGGTTATAGCTTTCCAAAAGACGATTTCCTTCAGGCTGAGCTAGAATCTAGCTTTATGTATCAGGACACGCCCGATCAGGCTAAATCGACAGAAGACGTGAAGGCCGATATGGAGTTGCCACACCCAATGGACCGTCTGGTATGTGGAGATGTAGGTTTTGGTAAAACCGAAGTAGCAGTAAGAGCCGCATTTAAAGCTGTCAACAGCGGCAAGCAGGTAGCGGTACTGGTTCCAACAACCATTTTGGCCTTACAACATTTCAATACATTCAAAAACAGACTGGAAAACTTCCCGATAGGTATTGAGTACATCAACCGATTCAGGACGTCCAAAGAGATTACTGAAATCCGGAAAAAAGTGAAATCCGGCGAAATTGATATTCTTATAGGAACTCATAGAATCGTCAATAAGGATGTTGAATTCAAGGATCTGGGCTTGATGATCATCGATGAGGAGCAAAAATTCGGTGTGAAAGTCAAAGAACGTTTGAAGGAAATGAGAGTAAATGTCGATGCACTCACGCTCACGGCGACTCCCATCCCCAGAACATTGCACTTTTCGCTGATGGGAGCAAGGGACTTATCCGTTATTTCCACACCCCCACCTAATAGGAGGCCTGTCACCACGGAACTTCATGAGTTTAGTGAAGAAATCATTCGTGATGCCATAAGCAACGAGATCCGCAGAGCAGGGCAGGTGTTCTTCGTACACAACAGGGTCGGCGATATCGAGAACATGGCCAATATCATCTTGAAGCTGGTGCCAGACGCCAGAATTGGTATAGCACATGGCCAAATGGAAGGTAAGGCACTGGAAAAAATCATGATGAAGTTTATTGATGGCGAGTATGATGTGTTGGTGTCGACCAACATTATTGAGTCTGGTCTGGATATTCCAAACGCTAATACTATCATCATCAATCGAGCACATATGTTTGGTCTTTCGGACCTTCACCAAATGAGGGGGAGAGTGGGGCGATCAAATACGAAAGCTTACTGCCACCTGATCACGCCTCCGACTTCTTCGCTGACGAGCGATGCACGGAAAAGACTCCAAACATTAGAAGAGTTTTCCGATTTGGGTGACGGTTTCAAAGTAGCAATGAGAGACTTGGATATCCGTGGAGCAGGAAACCTACTAGGAAGTGAACAAAGCGGATTTATCAATGATATGGGCTTTGAGATGTATCATAAGATCCTGGAGGAAGCAGTCTCCGAGTTAAAAGAAAGTGAATTCAAAGAGCTTTTCGAAGAAGAAGAGGGTGATGCATTCAAGGCTTCGGGGTTTGCCATCGACTGTTTGGTCGAAACAGACCTGGAAATATTGATACCCTCCGATTATGTAGAGAATGTTTCTGAACGAATAAGCCTGTACTCCAAGTTAGACAGTTTAAAATCAGAAGATGAACTCTTAGCTTTCAAAGAAGAAATAAAAGACAGATTTGGCCCTTATCCCGAGGCTGTGGAAGATCTTATCGAAAGTGTGAAGTTGCGGTGGGAAGGCATAAGGCTAGGGTTTGAGAGAATTTTCCTGAAAAACAATAAGCTGAAATGTTATATCCAGGTGGAAGGAAATGACGATTACTTTCAATCAGGTGTCTTTGGTGATATTCTCACATTTGTGAAGAGTCAAAACGCCGGTATTAATATGAGAGAATACAAGCAAAAACTCATATTGACAATTGAAGGAATTGAAACAATACCTGGTGCCTTGCAGATCTTGGGGCCGATAGCTAAAGTGGATTTAGTGCAATCCTGACGCAATATTTTTGCAGATTCAGCTTTAATTATTCGGATTAATTCAATTTGGCTTAGTTTAAAAGTCAATATTTTTGAGATATTTCGTTTATTTGGTAGTTCAAACGCTACGTACGTTAAAAAACAGGTTATGAAAAAATTATTGAGTGCGGCTTATTCAGGAGTAGCTTGCCTGGTAAGCGCATCTCTCCTTAGTTCATGTTTTCTCGGAGG
>CAZZHO010000230.1:4539-6339 GCA_964653795.1 uncultured Roseivirgaceae bacterium
ATGGATGAAACGGAGGTAGCAAACATTCATTGGCTCGAGTATGAGTACTATATCAAGCTAGATTCTGAAGAGGTTTATTGGAGAAATAACTTACCAGATACTACTGTATGGGCTAAAGATTTAGCTTTCAATGATCCATACGTAGATCACTACTATAGATATCCAGGGTTTAGGTTCTTCCCTGTTGTGGGTGTAAACTGGAGACAGGCTGTGAACTATTGCCGATGGAGAACAGATGTTGTGAACACCAAGCTTGCTGAAGATGCTGGCCTATTGGACCCTGTAGTTGGTGGTGGAGATGATGATGCTTTCGCTGGAGCGGAAGATGATGCAGCACCTGCAGCTACCGGTGGCAATCAAAGAATCCCTCTTGAGTCTGGTGTGGTTTTACCTAACTATCGCCTACCTACTGAAGCTGAGTGGGAATACGCTGCTCAAGCACTCATAGGTACTCAGTGGCTGAACGAAGTACAAACACACAGAAGATTATATCCTTGGGATGGTCATGCTTTAAGAAATCCTTATGGAAAGAGCATGGGATTCTTCCTTGCTAACTTTAAAAGGGGTAGAGGTGACTATGCTGGTATCGCAGGAAAACTAAATGACGGTGCGATGCTCACTACATACGTATACGATTATCCTCCTAACGATTTCGGACTATACAACATGGCCGGAAACGTAAATGAGTGGGTTCAAGATGTATACAGACCTCTTTCATTCCAAGACATGGAAGATTTCAACCCTGTTAGAAGAGATGGTTTCCTAGACCCTGAATCTGGCTATGATGCTGAATACAGCTTTATAGGAAATGAAGAAGACTACACAGAAGAAAGCGCAGCAGCTGCTGGTATTTCTGTTGGAGAATTTAACGCCGAAAACCCTCCAAAAAGGAGAATGAGAGTTTATAAAGGTGGATCTTGGCAAGACGTTGCTTATTGGATGTCGCCAGGAACGCGTAGATCTCTGATGGAAGATTCTGCAACTTCAACTATTGGATTCAGATGTGCGATGATACATGCTGGAACCAATTACTAGATTTAAGACTTATAGAGAAGAGAAGGGCCGCAAATTGCGGCCTTTTTTATTTTATACCAGATGCTAAAGAACATACTGTAATTGACGCTACTCCACATTTTGTCAGCTCATCGCACAACTCAGAGATAGTAGCTCCGGTGGTAATCACATCATCGACTAATAATACGTTCTTATTATAGAGTACTGCTGGCATTTCCACGTGGAACCTATTCTTTACATTTTGCCATCTCTGTAGTCTGGATCTTTTCGTCTGAGATTCCGTATTGACCGTTTTAATCACCGCATCAAATACGGCTATAATATTGAAAGCTTTAGAAAGGCCGTCTGCTATATATTCAGATTGATTGTAGCCACGCTTGTTTCGCTTTAGATCATGCATCGGAACTGCTAGAACCATATCAAAATCAACTTGAATAGCATTTGATCGTAAAATTTCCTTGCCATATAATTCACCTAGGTACATGCCCAGCTCTGGTTTATTTTGATACTTTATTTGATGAAGTAAGTTTTGCGCGATCCCTCCCTGACTATAATGCAAATAGCAGAAGGCGTTGATCATCAAAGGATTGTGACTCAACGTCGTAAAAAGCGTGTTTTTAGGATTAAGGTGATAATCTGTTTTGGGGAGACTTAGTAGGCATGAAGTGCAGAGATGCTTTTCATTTGTGACTAAAATGTCAGCGCAATTGACACAGTTTGTAGGATAAACAGTGGAAAAGAAATCTACAAACAGTGTTTTTACGTAATTTATCATCCAGGCTAAGA
>CAZZHO010000231.1:0-6305 GCA_964653795.1 uncultured Roseivirgaceae bacterium
CGCCTGCTTCTTTCATCTTTTTGCTGAGCATCTCGGCATACACGGTAGGGTGCAGTGGCATGAATGGCTCTCCAAAGCAAGCAGAGAAGCTAGGCACGGGCTCGTTGATGCCCGCCTCGGTACCGGCCACTTTCGCAGTGTAGCCGGAGATGAAGTGGTAAGCGGCTTGTCCCGGTGTAAGCTTAGATACCGGAGGCAACACCCCAAATGCATCGCAAGTCAGGAAGAAAATGTTCTTGGGCTTGCTGGCGTAAGAAGGCAACTGGATGTTGTCGATGTGATCAATCGGGTAGCTCACACGCGTGTTTTGCGTGATGCTGCTATCGGCATAGTCCACCTCGTTCGTGCCTTCTTTGAATACTACGTTTTCCAGCAACGCTCCTGGCTTGATAGCCCGGAAGATATCTGGTTCTTTTTCTTCGGTCAGATCGATGGCCTTGGCATAGCAGCCGCCTTCGAAGTTGAAGATGATGTTGTCTTCCGTCCAGCCGTGCTCATCATCACCGATCAGCTTTCTGTTCGGATCAGCAGATAGGGTGGTCTTACCAGTACCAGACAGTCCAAAGAAAATGGCGGTTTCTCCGTCTTCACCCACGTTAGCAGAGCAGTGCATGGGGAGTACGTTGTGCTCTACCGGCATGATCAGGTTCAAAGCGGAGAAGATGCCTTTCTTCATCTCACCGGTGTAAGCAGATCCACCTACCAAGGCGATCTTCTTCGTGAAGTTGATGATGGAGAAGTTGCCCTGGCGAATGCCGAACTCAGCTGGATCCGGGGCGGAGTATCCTGGAGCGCATAGGATCAACCAGTCTTCTTCTACTTCACCTTCTACCAGGTGGTTTGGACGAAGGAACATGCTGTTGATAAACAGGTTGGACCAGGGGTATTCTGTAATAGTACGAATGTTGGTCCTGTAGTCCGGGTGCGCGCAGACATATCCGTCTCGGGCATACAATTCCTTACCACACATGTAGTTGATGATCTGTGCTTGCAGCTTGTCGAAGTTTTCAGGGGAGATGGGCTTATTGATCCTGCCCCACCACACTTTGTCATTGGTGTAATCGTCCTGTACGATGAACCGATCTTTTGGTGATCTACCGGTAAACTTTCCGGTATTGATGGCCAGTGTACCGTTATCGGTCTCGCGACCCATGCCTTTTGCTACCGTGATCCTTTGCAACTCCTCAGAAGGGAGATTCCAGTGTACCATGGCATCCTTTATGCCATACTTTTCCAGGTTAGATTCTACTTCTGCTACCATGATTTAAAAAAATTAATATGATGTGTAATTCCTTTTTGTGATGTTTTTAAAAGCACTCAAAAGTCCATGGATTGCATTATCCCCTGAATGATACAAATCAGCCCTGGTGATAAACTTTGTCATGTCAAGGGGAGTGGAGTCGGTCGATCATTGCATTGTTAAAACACAACGATCCATGGAAATAGTAAAGGCTCAAACTGCCGTAGAAAATATACCTCAGGGAAGTAATGTATTTGTGCACAGTGCTGCGATGACACCTTCAGTATTGGTAAAGGCACTGTCCGCGTCCTGTGCGGACAAGCAACTAAAACTATTACATATACATACAGAAGGAGAGGCGCCTTATGCCTTTGCTGAAAACCAGTTTGAAGCCCACTGCTGTTTCGTGGGTGCCAATGTGCGCAAGGCTGTCAACCAAAATGACCATGTGAACTATATCCCGATCTTCTTAAGTGAGATTTATCAAGTGATTGAAGGTGGAGATCTACAAACAGATGTGGCGCTTTTGCGCGTATCGCCTCCGGATAAGCAAGGATATTGTTCTCTGGGTGTTTCGGTAGATGTGGCGTTGGCTGCTACCAAAGTAGCTAAGATGATCATTGTGGAGTTCAACGAAAACGTGCCCAGAACCCATGGAGACGGTTTCATCCATGTGAGCAAAATCGACTATGCGGTGGAAACTTCAGAACCCATACATCAGGGACATGTTCCTAACCTATCTCCTGAGGAGGAAAAAATAGGGAAGCACATTGCCGAGCTGATCGAAGATGGCTCCACGCTCCAAATGGGAATCGGGGGTGTGCCCGATGCGGTTTTGGCGCAACTAGGCAATCACAAAGAGCTGGGTATCCATACGGAGATGTTTTCAGACGGGCTGTTACCCCTGATAGAAAAAGGGGTGATCACCGGAGAGCACAAGCGAGTGTTGCCTGGCAAAATCACCACCTGCTTTGCCATTGGCACGCAGAAGCTGTATGATTTTGTGAGTGTCAACCCCGTGTTTGCGTTTAAAGAGTCTTCTTTTACCAATGACACGGCCATCATCCGGAAGAATCCAAAAGTAGTGGCGATCAACAGTGCCATTGAGGTAGATATCACTGGGCAGGTTTGTGCAGATAGTATTGGCACTTACCAATACTCCGGTGTGGGAGGTCAGATGGATTTTATAAGAGGCGCCGCGCTCTCAAATGGCGGCAAGCCCATCATTGCTTTTAGCTCTCAGACGAAGCGAGGGGAAAGCAAGATCGCACCATTGTTGAAGCAAGGTGCCAGTGTCACTACTACCAGAGCGCATGTGCACTGGGTGGTGACAGAATATGGAGCTGTGGACTTATTCGGAAAGGATCTGGTGAGCCGGGCCAAATTGCTCACTTCTATCGCACACCCGAATCACAGGGAGATGCTGGAGCAGGCCTATTCAGAACGATACGGGGTTCCCACTTTGGTATGAAACGCTTACTACAATTTGCTTTAGGGTTGATGATGCTGGTTGCTCCTTTGGTGGCTACGGCCCAGACAACCTCTGAGCAAATGGAGTGGATAGAATTGGTGCAGAAAATCACGTTCAACGAGCGACTCTCCACCACCTTACTCTTTCAGAACCGTAACTTCCTTGAGCGAACGAATACTTACCAGAACATCTATTGGGGTAGCCTGGAGATGAAGGCCAAGCCTGTAAATTTTGGAGGTGGGATGATCTATTTCACTTACCACAAGCAGGTGGCGGAAGACTTTCAAAGTGTGCCGGAGATACGACCTTTTCAATATGTGAGTAAATCCTGGAAGAGTGACCGTTGGACTCATAGTGTTCGAGCCATGGCGGAAGAGCGGTACATGAGTAAAGTGGTCAATACGGAAGTTATGCCAGCACAGGACTTTTGCATGCGCTACAGATTGAGGTTAAAAACGAATTGGCAGTTCTCCTGCATAGCGAAGCTGGATCTCCGGAACGAGATATTTTGGCAAACGGGAGAAGTCAACCAGAACCGAGCTTCTGGTAGGGTGATTTTCAAATTACCCATCGCCAATGCAGGTCTTGGCTACATGCACTGGTGGGTGAACACCGCCGCAGGTGCTGAACATCGCCATTCCTGGCTTTTCAGCGTATCTCATCATTATAGTTTTAGGAGGGAGTAGTGCATTCGAGCGTAGGCCCGCCACAATCGCGAGGGTGCGAGGGATTTGTGGGGAGAAGCTTGATTGGGGCTTGATCTTTTGCCTACTTTTCTATCAAGAGAAAAGTAGGAATTGATGACTATAAAATCATCGTTTTTGTCATTTGATATTAAATAAAATGAGGATATGATTCTCTTGATTCATTGTGGGATCACCACTGAGTCTCTTGTATGGTTGTAATCTATAAGGTCCGTCAGATGGTTTTTGGGCCGTCAAAAAGGATCAGGAAAAGAGATGGATCTCTCTCAAGCTTTTCCAGTCGATGAAAAGCTTCAAAAATCTTGACTTCAAATAGGTCTTTCGAGATGGTGAATAGCTTTCTACCCAGTAAGCATCACCGGGAACTAGCGATAATGTATTTCTTTCTACAAGCTTGGTGGCTCGACTGATTTGAAGCCCTCGCAGCTAAGCTGCGGTTGGTAATGGGCTAAAACGAAATGCTATTATGAAGTAGTTGGGTGTATTTATCACTTAACCCTTCTAATTATTCAAATTAATCGCCTTAGGCAGATTAATGGAGAAAGTACTGCCTTTTCCTTCTTCACTTTCAAAGTTGATTTCGCCTTGTAGCAATGTGATATACTTTTTGACGATGTGAAGTCCCAGGCCGGTGCCCTGGATGTTGGTCACATTTTCGGCTCTGTGAAAGCGCTCGAATAGCTGCTCCTGATCCTTTTTGGGAATACCAAGTCCCTGATCAATTACCTCTACCTTGATGACGTCAGACTCATTCAAAATGATTTTGATCTGCTTGTCCTCTGGCGAGTACTTGATCGCATTGGACACCAGATTGAGGAGTACATTTTTCAAAATGTGAGGATCTGAAGTGAAATTAATTTCGGGTCCTTCTACCAATATTTCCTGTCCCTTTTTCAGCATTGCGTTCACTTCCTCAACGACCTCAGTTAGTAAGTCATTGATTCTGAAAGCTGTAATATCCACTTTCTGAGAGCCACTTTCCAACTTCTCCAGCGATAGAAAATCGTTCAAAATGGCTGTAAGATTTTCAACACTATTCTTGATCCTTGATACATGCTTCTGCCTTGCTTCCTGATTGTCAGTATAGCGTGCAATGAGATTCGCTGACGAAAGGATGGTGGTTAAGGGCGTTCTGAATTCATGACTAGCCATAGAGACAAAGCGTGACTTCATCTCTCCCAGCTCTTTTTCTTTGGATAAGGAGTTGAGAATCTCCTGCTCAGCCTTTTTCAGGTCTTCCAGGCTGTCCTTTAGCGCCGCCTCTGCAAGCCTTCTTTCCTGTATCTGACTCTGCAAGCCGAGGTTCATATGCTCCAACTCACTGGTGCGTTCCTTGACTTTTTTCTCTAGCGCTTCAGTGTATTCTTCCAGCTTTTGACGTTGTTCTGCCAACACTGCTTCGTTTTTCTTTCGTATGGTGATGTCTGTGACAAATGCTACCACCAACGTCTCATTTTCATGCTTGATGTAGCTCAAGCTTACCTCCAATGGGAAGGAACTTCCGTCTTTCCTAACCCCCTCCAAATCACGACCTACCCCCATTTTCCTGGGCGAAGGATGGTGTATGAAGTCATTTCTCAAACCCACATGTTTGTGGCGTATCGCAGCAGGTACCAAAACCTCCACTTCTTTGCCTCTCAGTTCATCGTCTGAGTATCCGAACATTTGCTCTGCACGGGGATTGATGGTGGCGATTCTACCATGCTCATCGAAGAACATAATACCCTCGCCAGAGCTATGAAATAGCTTATTAAGCAGCTCTAAGCCTTTATCTGACATGAGATATTCACTACTGATTTTCATAGCTAAATTCAGGTGGGCATTGAGAGATTAAAATGATAAACATAATGCAGGATCATGATTGTGTAGCTAGGAGTTGGTGATAAAGTTCAAGCGCGGGACTAACAAAAGTCAGTTCACCCCTTATTTAAGGTCCCTAGTTTTGAACAGAATTTTTTTACAGATACCAAGTGATCTCACAAATACTTATTCCCACAGACTTTTCCTCTGCCGCCTGGCAGGCCACAAAACTTGGTGTGGAGCTAGCTAGAGTAAATGATGCCACGCTCAATATGTTGCATATCATTCCCACTGTCTCCAGGTTTTCCAATGACAAGCATATTCAGCACCTACCCGAGAAGCTCGATCAAATAGGTACGCAAATGGATGAACTCTCCAAAGAGCTGGTCAATGGCTGGAAAGTCCCTGTGGAAAATTTTGTGTTGCCCGGTAATGTAGAGGATACTATGCTGCGGTTCATTCAGGAAAGAAAGTATGATCTGGTGATCATTGGTGTTAATAGTCACGGAACCAATAACGACCTGGGCAGTCATGCCAACAGGGTCATCGAGCGATGTAGTGTTCCTGTTTTGGTAGTGCCTAACCAAGTCCGATCCAATGGAGCCCTCGCTAGCTGAAGAGGTAGTCTGCCATCACTGCGGCGATCCCTGCGATGAGACAATTACGGATGAGGCTTCCCATCACTTTTGTTGCTATGGCTGCAAAGCTGTAAACGAGTTATTGTCAGACACAGACTTACAAGGTCACTTTGCCGAAATCTCCGAAAACAATAAATCCATTTCCCAGCTCAAGGCAGAGCGTAAGTACGCTTTCCTTGACCATGAAGATTTACGGAAAGAGCTGCTATCCTTCGCTGAAGAGGATATATCAGTCATGCGTTTTTCCCTGCCAGGAATTCACTGTAGCTCTTGTATTTATTTATTGGAACATTTACCGCTTTTAGAATCGAACATTCTAAGGTCTGAGGTTCACTTTACGAGAAAAGAGGTTACAGTCACTTTCAATAATGATATTTCCCTCAAGCAAATAGCCGTTTTGCTTTCACAGCTGGGTTACCCACCTGCTATCTCATTGAACAGCCTGGATAAGA
>CAZZHO010000232.1:0-6193 GCA_964653795.1 uncultured Roseivirgaceae bacterium
GCCGCGATTTTGGGAAACGTGATCACCAAATAATTGTTAATCTAAGAAATGAACGAAGAAAAGATGCTTGACAGCATAGAAGAAGCAATAGAAGCCATTAGAAATGGCGAGATCATCATAGTGGTCGATGATGAAGACAGGGAGAATGAAGGTGATTTCATATGTGCTGCTGAAAAAGTGACCCCTGAGATTATCAATTTCATGACCAAAGAAGGTCGAGGGTTGATCTGCGCTTCCATTACGGAGGAGAGGTGCCAAAAATTAGGCTTGGAATTGATGGTAGGTAAGAATACTGCCATACATGAGACTCCATTTACCGTGTCAGTGGATTTACTCGGGCATGGTACGACAACAGGTATTTCCACATCGGATAGAGCGAAGACCATTCAGGCGTTGGCGGATGAACAAACGAAACCTGAGGATTTGGGGAGGCCTGGTCACATATTTCCTCTGAAAGCCAGGAATGGTGGAGTACTAAGGAGAACTGGTCATACCGAAGCAACTGTGGATTTCGCTCGTCTGGCTGGCCTGGCACCAGCTGGGGTATTAGTGGAAATACTAAAGGATGATGGATCTATGGCCCGTCTTCCCGACCTACGGAAAATCGCCGATAAGTTCAATCTGAAACTAGTGGCAATCAAAGACTTGATTGAGTATCGACTGAAGCATGAATCTTTGATCAAAGAAGAAATTGAGGTGAAAATGCCCACGGCTTACGGAGACTTCCAGCTGAGGGCCTTTACTCAGATCACTACCGGAGAGAACCATTTGGCTCTAGTCAAAGGGACTTGGGAAGAAGATGAGCCAGTAATGGTGAGAGTACACTCTTCATGTGTTACAGGCGACATTTTCCATTCTTATAGATGTGACTGTGGCAACCAATTGCACGCCGCGATGGATATGGTAGAGAAGGAAGGCAAGGGCGTCGTACTTTATATGAATCAGGAGGGAAGAGGTATAGGACTCGTTAATAAGTTGAAAGCATATAAGCTTCAAGAAGAAGGGCTTGACACAGTTGAGGCCAATTTGAAATTGGGTTTCAAGATGGATCAGCGTGACTATGGAGTAGGGGCCCAAATTCTTAGAGCTATTGGCATTTCGAAGCTGAGGTTAATTACTAATAATCCTAAAAAGAGAATCGGTTTGATGGGTTATGGCCTGGAAATTGTGGAGAATGTCCCTATTGAAATAAACCCCAATGAGCACAACATCAATTATTTGATGGCAAAGCGTGATAAAATGGGGCACCAGATTTTAATGGATAAATGAAGTTATTCTTAAGTATTATTTTCTGTTGTTCTCTTTTGGTAGGGAACGCACAATTCTCATCAGATATCTGGCATGACGGGTATTTAGTCACTACTGACAAGGATACCCTTCAAGGAAAAGTCAAGTATGACATGGAGAATAACTCCATTCAGTTCTACAATGAAAAAGTTATAAGAACCTTTTCCAGCTACCAGGTCTTCTACTTCAACATTTTCGATGAGGTACTAGATAATTACAGGCAGTTTTATTGTATTCCTTACCGGTTGAAGACTGATTATAAAACGCCAATAGTATTCGAATTACTTTATGAGGGAGAGCTCTCACTAATGGCTCGGGAAGCGATAGTCCAGGAGTCAGTTCCCGTTGGAAATACCGTTTATTCCGGTATCCGCCGTGATCGACTTCAGCAACAGTTTTTCTTCGTAAATAAGAAAGGTAACATAACTTCCTACAAGGGTAAAAGAGGAGAACTCTTGGAAATCATGAACGATAAATCTGCTCAAGTAAAGACCTTCATGAAGAAGAATCGGTTGAAAAGTAATACGGCCCGTGACCTGGTTAGAGTTACCGCATTTTATAATTCTATTTGATATTGCTTTTTGTTGAAGGATGTAGGTTCTTTGGCAGCCAGAAAATCCTTCACCATGTCTGAAAAAAAGCCATTCATTCTAGTTACCAACGACGATGGAATTACATCCAGAGGAATAAAAAAGTTGGTTGAAATAGCCTCTAAAATTGGTGAGGTCTTAGTAGTGGCACCTGACAGTCCACAGTCTGGTATGGGCCATGCAATTACGGTTGGAGAGCCGTTGAGGTTTAGAAAGAACAGATTATTTGATGGTATTGAGGCTTACGAGTGTAGTGGAACACCGGCGGATTGTGTGAAAATCGCCAAACATCAAGTTGCGAAGGGAAGAACCTTTGATTTAGTACTGAGTGGGATTAACCACGGCAGCAATACCTCAATAAGTGTGCTTTACTCTGGCACGATGAGCGCTGCAATTGAAGGAGCCATTGAAGGTACTCCTGCAATTGGGTTTTCCTTATGCGATTATGCCACTAAGGCGGATATGAGTCACTTAGATGAACATCTCACTTCAATCATCAATCAAGCCTTGGATAAGGGCATTCCGAAAGGCATTGCATTAAATGTCAATATCCCGCCAAAGCAAAACGAGGAAATAAAGGGACTTAAAATTTGTAGGCAGGCAAACGCCAGATGGGAAGAGGACTTTGAGCAAAGGTTGGATCCCTATGGCCGGGAGTACTATTGGATGCTGGGTAATTTTATCAATCACGATAAAGGGGAAGACAATGATGAGTGGGCCATCGCCAATAATTACATTTCAATTGTTCCATGCCAATTTGATTTGACTGGATACTATGCCATCAACCAACTAAATGACGGTTGGGATTTGTAAAAACTAATTAGGGGCAGTCAATCTTTCTTTGTTTCATCTGAAAGCCTACTGATCTTGAGACCTCTGTACTTTGTCATTACCGGATTTATGTTTCTTCTATTTATTCATTCCTGTACGAATCCAATAGAATTGGATGTAAGAGAAGATGGTAGAATTTTGGTGGTTGATGGATATATCACTACCGAACCAGGTCCTCATAACATTAGATTAACTCGATCTTCAGATTATGTTGGTTTTAATTTTCAGAGTGGAGTCAATGTAGCCGAGGAAGACGCGATCGTGATTATCAGAACATCAGATGGAGAGGTGGTTCGGATGCTTCACATAGGTAGTGGTATTTACCAAACGCCTGAGGGCTTTAGGGCTATAGTAGGAGAGACCTACGGACTCACTATTCAGTTAGCTAACGGAGATATGCTTACCTCCACACCTCAGCTAGTGGAGCCGGCACCTGATATCGAGAAAGTGCTGCTTCGATATAAGAAATTACCTTCAACAGACGAATTCAACTTTACTTCAGGTGTTGAGGTGTATGTTGAATACCAGGACCCTGTGGAATCCAGAAACTTTTACATGACGACCCACACTAAGGGAGTCTATCCTTTTACGTCTAACTGGGATCTCTTTGTTTGTGGAAACAACCCATTTTGTTGTATACCTTCATTTAATCAACCTGAATTGGAAAGATGCTTCAGGTACGAGAGAGATTTTCCGGATTTAGGAGTGCAGGTTGAAAGCGTTCAGGACTGTAGAAGGAGTGGTGGACCTCAAACTAGACAATTTAACCTTTATGAAGATTCACAATCCAATGGTGTTCTGACAACAAGTAAGGCAGTTTTTGTTGAGGACGATGGACGTAGGTTTGAATTCTCCTACAGGACTCAAGTTAATCTTATGAGTATTTCTGCTGAAGCATTCTCTTATTTCTCGACGCTTGAAGGTCAACTTAGCATAGATGGTGATATATTCGATCCGCCACCAGCCAACATCGTAGGTAATATTTTAAATCTTTCAGATCCGAATCAACAGATACTCGGGTTCTTTGGGGCATTTGATCTTTCAAGTGAGACTGTTTATGTAGAAAGGGACATTTTGGAAGATTTTCAAGCCCAATTTCTTTGGACTACTGATTGCATAAATCTGGATAGCTCTACGGTTGAAAGGCCCGTAGATTGGCAAGGATCAAGTTGGTAGAAGGCTCTATGTTATAAATGCGGGTTTTGCAATAAATGGTTGTTTGAAGTGTAATGACCAATGCTACTAACCTAAACTTTCCAACGTTTTTTTTATTCCTTTTTTTACTTACCGGATGCATAAATCCGATTGAACTGCCTATTCGTGATGCAGATCGAGCATTGGTAGTGGAGGGCTTTGTTACCAATGAACCAGGTCCATATACAGTAAGACTTTCCAGGTCTGCTGATTTTGAAGGTGTATCCTTCGGTTCCGGTGGTATCATCGATCCGGAATCCGATGCACAGGTAGTTTTACGAGATGAAGACGGTTTTCTTGTGCCGTTCAATGAAGTAAGAAACGGCTACTATCAAACACCTCCTGATTTTCAAGCTGAAATTGGTGAAACATACAGCCTTTTGATCATAACACTCGATGGTGAGGATTTTCTTTCGGCTCCTGTTACCATACCTCAAGGAGCGGATATCGACAATATCGTTACCAGGTTTGAGCGGAAAGTGAGTAATAGCGAATTCGACTTTACGACAGGGGTGAACGTTTTTGTAGAGTTTCAGGATGATCCTGATGAAAACAACTTTTACCTCTCTTATACGAGCAATGGGGTTTTTCCTTGGACGGCCCATCCGGAACTGGCAAGTATCAATCCATATTTTCCTTGCCCGACAGGTCAGACAGTAGAATGCTTCAGGTATGAAAGAGATTATTTTCAACCCGCTTTCGTAGATGCCACGAGGTGCTACGTACCGGAGGCCAGGCCATTTGATTTCATACTCAACACAGACCTCCTGCAAAATGGTTCTGAGATTACTACTCTGGCTGCTTTTATAGAAGATGATGGAAAAAGATTTGAATTCAGCTACAGGGTGCGGATCAACTTCATGACCATCTCCGCAGAGGCATTTGGCTTTTACAATCGACTTGCGAGCCAGCTAAGTATAGAGGGTGATATTTTCGATCCTCCTCCGGCGGAGATATTGAGTAATATTATCAATATTGGAGAAACAAGAGGTGAAGCCATCGGCTTTTTTGGTGCCTATTATGCCTCAAGCGAGCAGATTTATATCGAAAGAGATTTTCTGGATATTAAGCAGGACAAGGTACAGTGGGCAGGCGAGTGTATAAATCTTGATAGCTCTACTGTCGTCCGGCCATTGGATTGGGAGGGTTCAAGCTGGTAATGAAAGTGTTATGGGATAAAATACCCTCTCGGAACTTAAATCGCTGTTTTCTGAGATTGACCACTGTAACGTTGATTGTTTCAAGCTGCATAAATCCTATTGAACTTCCCGTACGTGACATAGAGCCCACTTTAGTGGTAGAGGGATTCATAACGAATGCTGCAGGACCTCACACAGTTCGCTTAACCAGATCGGCGGATTATGAAGGAGTGTTCAATGGATCAGGAGGGATAATAGATCCTGAGTTCAATGCTCAAGTGGCACTAAGAGATGAACGAGGGTTTTTAGTACCATTTCATGAGGTACGAAATGGCTATTATCAGACAGCACCTGAATTTCGAGCTGAAATTGGTGAGAAATACAGTCTTCTGATTATTACCGAGCAGGGTGAAGAGTATTTATCTGCGCCTGTTTCGGTGCCTATGGGGGCACAAATAGATAGCCTGATACCAAGATTTCAGAGGTTTCCAAGTACCGATGAATTTGACTTTCGGACTGGAGTGAATCTATTCGTTCGCTTCAGAGATGACCCGGCTCAAAACAACTTCTATCTGTCTTATACAAGCAATGGCGTCTTTCCATGGACAGCTCATCCTGAATTGGCAGCGATCAATCCGAACTTTCCTTGTCCCACCGGTGAGACGGTAGAATGCTTCCGGTATGAAAGAGACTACTTTCAACCCTCTGTTGTGGCGGCCTCCAGGTGTTATGTCCCTGAGGCCCGTCCTTTTGATTTTATTCTCAATACCGACTTACTTCAAAATGGATCTGAGATTACGGCTCTGGCTGCTTTTATAGAGGATGATGGTAAGAGGTTCGAGTTTAGCTATCGGGTAAAGGTTAACTTTATGACCATTTCACCTGAGGCATTTGGTTTCTACAACCGTCTGGGTAGCCAGTTGAGCATTGAGGGAGATATTTTCGACCCTCCTCCGGCTGAAATACTTGGGAATATGATCAATATAGGTGGGATTGGAGGTGAAGCCATTGGCTACTTCGGAGCCTACTATGTCTCAAGCCAGCAGATTTACATAGAAAGGGATTTTCTTGATATCAAACAGAACAAAGTAAGGTGGGCTGGGGAGTGTATAAATCTCGATAGCTCTTCAGTGAAAAGACCTGCAGATTGGA
>CAZZHO010000233.1:0-6173 GCA_964653795.1 uncultured Roseivirgaceae bacterium
TTGAGGCATTTAAAGAAAAGCATGCCGAGGAAATAAGGCTACTTCTGGATACCTCCACCTACATGGATGACGAAGATATTAACCGGATGATGGGGCTGATGCTTCCGGGTATTGATGAGGTAATGGGACTAAAGTCTATTGTTGATACCCTATCCGAGAAGAAATATGACAAAGTAGTGGTAGACACGGCACCCACCGGTCATACGTTGCGGCTACTTTTCATGCCCGAAATACTCAATTCCTGGATTAAAACCATGGCTGCGATGCGATGGAAATACCGGACTATTCAGACTACTTTCAAAGGCAAGTACACACCCGACGATGCAGATGATATGCTACTGGACCTCAAGCGACTTGTCTCTCGAATGAAAAGTATTCTGGTGGATGAAAAGGTCTGTGAGTTCGTATTGGTGTGTTTACCGGCGAGCATGGTCATTGCTGAAACCAAAAGACTTTATCAAACACTTAGAGAGCATAACATCAGCGTGCAGTCAATGGTAGTCAACCAAGTCGCTCCTGATGGGACCGATCCATTTTATCACCAACTTCATGTCTCTCAAACTCGCTTACTCTCGCAGATTGAGGAGACTTTCCCGGAAATCAACTTACTCAAAACTCCTCTTTTTGCGGAGGAGGTTCTTGGTAAAGAAGCACTGAGTCAATTTCAATACCATTTATTTCATAGTAAAACCATAGACAATGCCGAATAAACTGTATTTGTATTGTGTCATTAAAGCTGACGAGGATAAAGAATATGGACCAGTAGGGCTCAGCACCACAGGGGCTCCCCTTTCCATACACCTCAAATCACTAGATAATCTTGGAGTGGTTTATTCCCACATTGACCTGGAGGACGAGGATGAAATACAACCGACAAGAAAGAACCTCATAAATCATCAAAAGGTGACAGAGTCTATCTTGCAGGAAGCCAGTGTATTGCCTTTTAGTTTCGGCATGGTAGTGGATGATATGGACAAACTGGAAGATTTAATTGCGGAACAAGGGGACGAACTAAAGCAAAAGCTTGACAAAATCGAAGGAAAAATAGAACTCAGTCTCAAGATCATGTGGGAAAACATGGAACCGGTTTTTGCGGAAGTAGTAACCGAAAATGCCGAGATCCAGCAAAAACGTGAGTTCCTGGCCAAACACAATATCCAGGATCAAAATGAAAAAATCGCACTGGGCAGAATGGTAGAGGAAGCACTTACGGCTAAAAAAGATTGGATGCTCTCCCGGGTAATCACCAAACTCTCATCCAAGTCATTAGATCATAGGGTATTGAAGAACGTCAATGATGAGATGTTTGCCAACCTGGCTTTCCTCATAGACAAGAACGACGAGAAAGCTTTCGATGAATCCGTAAATGCACTAAGCGAGGAGATGACTGAAAATATAAAATTCAAATATGTGGGTCCTTTAGCTCCTTACAATTTTCTTTAAGTTTCAATGGAAGTTCTGATTTGCGTAACTTCCCTTTATGTTCATCATTGACGACATCATACTGGCACCCATCAAGGGACTCTACAGCATGTGCAAAGTGATTCACGATCGCGTGGAGGAAGAGCTTTACAACCCTGAAAAAATACAGGAAGAGCTCATGAAACTCCAGCTGCGATTTGAAATGGACGAAATTTCCGAAGAGGAGTATGACACAATGGAAGCTGACTTGCTTAATCGACTAGCCGAAAGCAAAAAACGAGGCCAATCCTGAACCCAATCCATCACCCATGTACTACATCTTTGGTGTTGTCAGAAGTATTGATCATCAGTCACAAACTATTCCATACCAAGATATTGCGGCCTTTTACGAAGAAGTGAGTGAGCAGGATTTCGGGGAACAGGCACTTGCTAAAAATCTAAAAGACATGTCATGGGTAAGTGAAAAAGCGCTTCATCACCAGGAAGTGTTAAATGATGCTGTCAATCAGCGAACAATAATACCGTTCAAATTCGGGAGTGTATTTTCCTCAAAAGACAAAGTAATCCAGATGTTGCGTGCTCGAGCAGATCAATTCAATGAATTGCTATCTCAACTTGAGGGCAATAAAGAGTGGGGACTCAAACTTTATTATGATGAAGAGAAACTGGATATGACTTTGAATCAGGAAGAAGACCTCCAAAGTATTCGACGGGAATTTGCTTCCAGTAGCCCCGGCAAGCAATTCTTACTGAAGAAAAAAGAGGAACAGATTAGGAAAGAACTCAAGAAAACAGTACTTAATAAATTTCGTCAGGACTTTTTTGACCTTACCAGAAAAAATGCGGTGAATAGGGTCAAACAATTGGAAACCACAAACCCTGAGCTTGATGACAAACAGGGAGTCAATATACTGAATCTGGCTGTTCTAGCACCCAATAAGGATTTCTTATCAAACTTAAGTAGCTTCCAAGCAGTTATACTGGAGTATGGTCTGAACTATCATGTTACCGGACCTTGGCCAGCTTACAATTTCGTATCTGAATGAACCCGTCGGAAGAGCTATATGAATATGATCCAGAGAAAGAGAAATTGCTCTTAAGTGATGTCTTGGACAGGGTGCTTAATACCGGTGTAACCATAAGCGGAGACCTGACCATCGGTATTGCAGATGTGGACCTTATATATGTTGGGTTGCGCGTTTTACTCTCTTCCGTAGATAAACTCCAAGAAGATCAGCAAAGCAAGAATGGGGATAATACTTTATAATTTCTCCAAAAGCCATTTTAATTCTTCTACTGGGGGTCTTTTCGGGTCAGACATAAAACAAAGAGAGGTCAAAAAGATTTGGGTCAGCTATTCCGAATTGTCAGAAGACAAACTGAAAAATGAACTTTCGGATAGTAAGGATTTATCTCAACATCCTGCGTTAGCATTTCAAAACATTTCAAAAGAGATCCATCGGCAAGTACCCTCCCTTCCTATTCGATTTCCTACCGTGGTGAAAGACGATAAAGATATCGATGCTTTAGTGGAAAACAACCGTACCGACATCTACCAGCACCTTAATTTGTATGGTCAATGTCAAGAGCATGCTTTTTTCTTCAAATCCTCTGATGCAAACAATCTTTCCCAACCTGGAGACTTGAATGAAAAAAAAGGCCCCGGCACAGCTTATCTAAAGAAAAAATTAGCTACCCAAAGCCTGCCTAAAATAAATGACAACGAGAAAAACAACATAGTCAGAGCACTTACGGACTTATTTCATGAAGAAGTTTTGAGTGTCCATTCCAAAATGAATGAGGATGGCATCAAAGTGCATCTGCTATCCCATAACCACTGGCAACCAACAACAAGGTCAATTCAGTTATTAAGTGAAAAAGCAAAAGGACAGGAAGTATATTTCCTTGGCACCTATCCGCCATTCCATTTCGCTCAACTTAATCTTTATTAGATTAAACCATGATGCTCATGTTCACCTCGTAGGTTTCTTCTACGGCCTTCTTTATGATGGCATATTGATCATCGTCAAGCAAAACGGAACTGTCTGGTTTCAAAAGAAACGGCAACTTCAACCCGGACCCTCTAAACTGAGGAGAAACTTTTACAATAATTCTCTGCCAGGCCACTGATGACAAGTTTTCATCACACCAGTTTTTAACCTTTAATGCTTCTATCTTCATGATTTAATGGGATCATTCGTTTAAATAAAGGGCAAAAAGTACTGCATCGTTAAAATGTTCCCCTACACTTTTCACGCCTTTCGAGATTTGACCGGCTTGCAAGTCAAAAGGCATGCTGGTAGCATTGTCAACGATCTGTCTAAAATAGTTTGGCGACTCTTCTGTGTTTCCTTTTTCAGACAACACATAGTCCCAAAAGTAAACTACCAATTCTTGCTCGGAAACGCCCGAGTATAACGTATAATCATTATCATCGGTATCGTGCTGCTCGAGAGACATAGGAAGTAGCTGCTGAGAAATTTCATAAGGCTTTATCAGCTTCTCTTTGGCTAGGTATTGAAATTCTCCTGTTTCCCAGCTATAAGTTACAATTTTAAAGTCGTGAGGTGCAAAATCTACTTCTACCTCCTGATAGATCGCCATCAATTCCCCCAACAGCTCATGCAGGTCAACCTCATTGCCACTATGCTCTAGTATTTGTCGTAGCTTACTTTTCGTATGTAGGTAAGATAAAGCACCTGCTTCGTTCATAGCTGTTTTGAAAGTGAGAAAAAACAACTTATTCCCTTCATCGTCAGCATTGATTACAAAGTCATGATATATCCCTGAGAAAGTTTCCTGTGGCAGTCTGTATTGAATATGAAAATCAAAATAAGACTCAAATTCCTCATCTGAAGGCAGCAGATCAGCCGCCATATGTTGTGCAACTATTTCCAGATTTGCTATCTGCTTGCTCTGAATGTCAACAGAAACTCCATTTTTTGGTGTATGTCCGTTGACGTGTCCGTTACCGTTGAGCTTAGCGCCAGCGTCATCATATTTCTTCTGACGCATGTTATAAATATCCAGCCCTTTGTCAATGATCTCTCGCATTTCAGCATTCTCATAAGGCTTTGTGATGTATTTATAAATACTGCATTTGTTGATGGCCTTTATGATTGCCTGGATATCCGCAAACCCGGTCAAAATGATTCTTATTATATCCGGAAACTCTTCGAGAATGCTTTCTAAAAGATCTGTACCGGTCATCTCCGGCATCTTCTGGTCGGTGATGATCATGTGTATGTTATGCTCCCGCAACATATTAATGGCCGTGTTTCCATTATTGGCCGTGTAGATGTTATAGTAGCGGCTGAACACACTATCAAAGACCCGAAGATTACTCTCTTCGTCATCCACATAAAGGATGTTGTTGAAGTCTTCTTCCAGGTACTCCGGAACGGTACTGTACTCGACGATCTCTGTCATAATCAAGCAGTTTTAGCGATTTTCTTACTTTCTTTCGGCAACTCGATCACAAACTCAGTGCCTTTGTCCACCTCACTATTCACGTAGATTTTGCCATCGTGCTTTTCAATGATACCATAGGTGATGGACAAGCCAAGACCTGTTCCGATGCCCACAGGCTTAGTCGTGAAGAATGGTTCAAAAATCTTTTTCTTCACATCTTCAGGTATTCCAGATCCGTTGTCCATAATTCGGATAATTACACTTTTCTGAAGGTTTTCGGTATAGATCATAATCTTACCATCATTACGCTCCTCGGGTATAGCTTGAATGGCGTTACTCAAAAGGTTCATAAATACCTGATTAAGCTGTCCAGGATAACACATGATGTCACCCAGAGAGTCATCGAAGAACTTCTTAACATCTACCCTATCCTTGGTCTTATTTCTCAAGAGAATGAGGGTACTGTCCAGGCACTCGTTGATGTTTGCTGCTTTTTGATCCTCTTCATCCAGTCTGGAGAACACCCGAAGACCTTTTACAATCTCGATGGTACGGTTTGCGCCGTTTTTGATATCGGCCAGTACTGTCGGCAAATTCTTCATGAGCTTTTCAAACCGCAGGCGTTTCTTCATGTCTGAGATTTCGCTAAGGATTACCTCCATCTGGCCATTTTGGGCGTGTTCCAGTTCGTTGTATTTAGTCATGATCTTAGTCAGATCATCCAGACTCATGTTCAATGAATCAATACCATTATATACAAAGTTGATAGGGTTATTAATTTCGTGCGCAATACCTGCTGTGAGCTGACCAATGGAAGCCATCTTCTCATTCTGCACCATCTGAGTCTGCGTGTCTTTTAGTCTGCCCAGCGCCTCATCGAGCTCTTTCTTACTTTTTCGCTCCTCTTCAAGTGCATGGTTAAGTTCTTCTTCTTTCTTCATCAAGGCTTCAGAGTTGGCGAACTGGCTATCCATAATCTCCCGCATTTGTTCCTCAGACTCTTGAATTTCAAGCTCGAGGTTTTTCCTCTCTGTGATATCACTTTCGATCGCAATGAATTTCTCCAGTTGCCTGTTTCCGTCGAAGATCGGCGTAATGGATAAGGACAACCAGTAGCCTTTTCCGGATTTCGAGTAATTGTAAATCTCTGCTGTAAAAGGAGCCAGTGAATCCAATCCTTCCCGAATGGCTTTGACTTGCTCCGGCTTGGTTTCTTCACCTTGCAGGAAGTTGCCCGGCTTTTTACCAATCACTTCGTCAAACTTGTATTCTGTGATTTTTTCAAAACCTTCGTTGACCCACTCAATATTACCGTTCTTATCGGTGATAATTACGGCATT
>CAZZHO010000234.1:0-3718 GCA_964653795.1 uncultured Roseivirgaceae bacterium
CCCCTCAAGGCGTTAACGCGGGCCTTCATATCTTTCAACTGATCAGCAGTCATCTGTAGTGTTATTTAAAAATTTGGAAGGGCGAAATTAAGGAAATCATAATCCAAAGACGACTTGTCTAATGGATTTGGACCGAACATTCATCTCCAAAGAAAAAGCAGTCACGCTTGGTTGCGCAGACTCTCACCCTTAGCCATCACCCTGCGCACGATCAGGGCTATTTTGCGTATTATTACCCACAGGATCACTTGAGATGATCACCGCTTTGCGCTTAGGCCCTAACTCAAAATATTTCGGAGCCAGCAATTTCAAACCGATTCCTGCCCCCAATAGTGCCAAAGATGATATCCAAACGCTTTTGTGCGGAACATCAGCCTCTTCTCCAGACACAACTGTGTTGTTTACAAAATCCGCCAATGGCAGCAAAATGCTGGCAGTGATCAAAGGTGCGGAAGAACCACGCATGCCTCTGGAAAGACCACTTTTATTCCTGATATCTATACGGTAAATACTATCGAGGTAAATCTTCGTCTCATGGATCATGAAATAGTCTTCCCCAAACTCAGTAATGGTACCAGAGGCAAATCGATCATCACCTTTCAATTGAAATCGAACTTCATCCGTAAGTCGATACCTGAGAAAATTAGATCCACCTAGCTTCTTGAGGTACAAATAGCTTTGCGCTTGGCCATATACACTGAACGCAAGGAAAAAAGCGGATAGAACGGTGAGTCGGGTCATGATTATTTCTATGAGATGAAGGTAATTAAAAATTGCCCTCAGTCGCTAGAAATAACCTTTTTTAACCCTTTTACTAAATTTTGTAAACCCAGCCGTGTGGATCTGGGGCCTCCCCCTTTTTGATGGCATCAAGGTCTTTTAAAAATTGAGGAGAGTATTGCCGTTGAGCTACATCTGGCAAGTCATAATCAACACCATTCACACCGATGGTCTTGATGTGAGCTATAGTGGCAGCTGTACCCGCACCAAATGCCTCCTGAATTGTTCCAGCTTTTAATGCACTCTCCACTTCAGCCACTGAAACAGGCCTCTCTTCAACCTTCATACCCCTATCTCGGGCTAATTGCAATATGCTATCTCTGGTGATACCGTGAAGAATGGTCTCTCCAGCGGGAGGAGTAACCAACGTATCATTGATGATAAACATCAGATTCATAGTACCAGACTCTTCGACGTACTCATGAGACTTAGCATCAGTCCAAATCAGTTGATGGTAGCCTTGCTCCTGAGCTAGTTTAGCTGGATAAAGAGCAGCAGCATAATTGCCGCCGGTCTTAGCAAAGCCAACCCCACCTGCTGCAGCTCGGGTGTACTTTGTTTCAATCTTCACTCTTACAGGCTCAGAGTAGTATGCCCCCACAGGCC
The DNA here is from genome assembly GCA_964653795.1 of uncultured Roseivirgaceae bacterium. GTDB lineage: Bacteria > Bacteroidota > Bacteroidia > Cytophagales > Cyclobacteriaceae > JAWPMT01. The sequence continues at coordinate 1,387 of CAZZHO010000234.1, forward strand.
CCGTGATGATCATAAATGAGTAGGTGTCCGACGGACGAATCCCGATATAAGGATCCATGGCCAGCTGGAAAGGCCTTATATACAAGGACGTACCTTCTTTACTAGGCACCCAATCCTTATCGACACGTAGCAATTCTGTAAGAGCTTGCATGAATAGCTCTTCTGAAACCACAGGCATACACATTCTCTCTGCACTCTTTATCATGCGTTGTGCATTGGCCTGAGGTCTAAATATTAAAACTTCACCAGCCGAATTCCTGTAGGCTTTCAACCCCTCAAAAATGGTAGATGCATAGTGCAGTGTGGTATTAGCAGGGCTGATAGATAAATCACCATAAGGCTGAATCCTTAAGTCATTCCAATCGCCATCATAATAATCCGCCATGAACATATGGTCGCTATAGACTTTGCCAAACACAGGATTATTGATATCTACTTCACTCAATTTCGATTGAGTATTCTGATGTAGTTTAATTTCCATTGTCTCTACCATACTTCTTACTTTTTATGAGGTACCCAGGGCACCTCTGGTGCTTCTAAATCTTTGGCCAACTTTCTTCCAATGATGAAGAAATAATCCGAAAGCCGATTCAAGAAAACCAGTATGTTTTCATCCACAGGTTCATTCTCCGACAGCCTCACCACACCTCTTTCTGCTCTTCGACAAACGGTTCTGCAAAGGTGACATAAAGAAACCACTTGGTTGCCTCCTGGTAATATGAAATTCTTCAATTCTGGCAACTCATCGGTATACCTGTCAATCCAGGCCTCTAGCTGCTTCACTTCGTTGATCGTGACGGAAGGCAACTCAAAGCCACTGAAATCGGACTCAGTCGCCAACAAAGAGCCTATATTAAATAGATGCTCCTGTATCCAGTAGAATTGGTTACCAATCCGAGCTTCTACTTCTTTTTGATCCTTTAAGAATCCAATAAAGGAATTGAGCTCATCGACATTGCCATAAGCCTCGATTCGATCGTGGGATTTAGCAACTTTTTTTCCTCCTAGTAAGGAGGTTTTTCCTCCATCGCCAGTCTTGGTATAGATTTTTGAACTCATGCAACGGGAATGGCTTTCCTTACATTTTCATTTTTCTTGTCGGACTCGATCAACCCATCTTTAAGCCGCACAATTCTGTGAGAGTACTCTGCAATATCTTCCTCATGTGTCACCATGATGATGGTATTACCTTGTTGATGTAAGTCTTCAAACAGGTCCATGATCGAGTAAGAGGTTTTGGAATCAAGGTTACCTGTAGGCTCATCAGCCAGAATGATACTTGGATCATTCACCAAGGCACGGGCAATTGCTACCCTTTGCCTCTGACCACCTGATAGTTCATTAGGCTTGTGTTTAGCTCTCTCGTCAAGACCAACACCCCTTAATGCTTCAAAAGCTTTCTCTTCACGATCAGCCTTTGATAGTCCGGCGTATACCAATGGTAATGCTACGTTTTCCAAGGCAGTGGCTCTTGGCAACAAATTGAAGGTCTGAAATACGAATCCTATTTCCTTATTTCTTATTTCAGCCAATTCGTTCTCGGTAAGGTCACTCACATCATTGCTGTTGAGTACATACTTGCCATCGGATGGAGAATCTAAGCAGCCTATGATGTTCATTAGGGTTGATTTTCCCGAACCGGAGGGCCCCATAAAGGCAACATATTCTCCTCTGTCAATACTAATAGAAATAGATTTTAAGGCATGGATGGTCTCGGTACCCATGACATACTTTCTGGAAATATCTTCGGTTTGTATAATTTGACCCATGTCGAGAGATAATTACTTCTGCAATTTAAGTGGTTCGTGAATAATAGCAGTTGAACGAAAATAAGGACCCAACAGGTTTTATTTTTTGTTCCTGTGGAAACTAAAAGTGATGGATTCTAACTTTTTCAATGACGTATACGAAGTAGTGAAGCTGGTCCCGGAGGGGAGAGTGACTACCTATGGGGCCATTGGCGCATATCTAGGATTAAAATCCAGTGCGAGAATGGTGGGCTGGGCAATGAACAAAACACCCAGAGATCAGGGAATTCCCGCACATAGAGTAGTCAATAGAAATGGCGTATTGACTGGCAAGCACTATTTCTCAGAACCGGGCATGATGCAGCAGAAGCTAGAAAAAGAAGGACTCCAAGTTGAAAACGATCAAATCGTCAACTTTCAAGAAGCATTTTGGGATCCGATGAAAGAGCTTAGTTTATAGCAGGCTTTTTCTTAATCAACAGTAATCCTATCAATGTCAAAAGACCGTTGACAATCAAAATCTCAAACCCAAACTCGTAGCCCCAAAATATCTGAGGAGAATAGGTTTTCACTACATATGAAAG
>CAZZHO010000234.1:3818-6148 GCA_964653795.1 uncultured Roseivirgaceae bacterium
TATCAAAGTTTTCAGGCTTGAATCCCAAAAAGTCAATACAGAATGAAGTTGTCAATGCTGTTAACGCCGAATCAGCACTTGAGTAGGCCGCAGCCGTGATTCCCAATAAGAATACCACTCCTCCAAAAACTGAGAAGTGTTGAATGGCAACCATAGGAAAGAGACCATCTGTCCTTTCAGGCATAGTAAGCGTATTCAACTCGACAAATTGAAATAATAAGATCCCGAGACTCAGGAAGAGAATGTTCACAAAAACCAATACTACGCTAAACCAAAAGACATTCTTCTGAGCATCCTTCAATGATCTACAGGTTAGGTTCTTCTGCATCATGTCCTGATCTAGGCCAGTCATAACGATGGCAATAAATGCCCCTGAAAAGAACTGCTTGAAAAAGTTAGTCGAGGAGTTAATTTTCCAATCGAATATGGTACTGCGCGCATCTGCGGCCACGTTCCCTACCAATTCTGACCAATCCCAATTGAGGTTTTCTTTGATCAGATAAATACTCACTATCACAGATAAAATCATAAATAAGGTCTGCAGGGTATCTGTCCATACTATGGTCTTGATACCTCCTTTCTGTGTATAGACCCAAATCAATAAGATCGCAGTAGCCACCGAGGCAGCAAAGGGAAGACCAAATGCATCGAAGAATCCAATTTGCAATACACTGGCCACCAAAAACAACCTGAAAGATGCTCCTATAACTCGGCTAAGCAGAAAAAACAGTGCCCCCATTTTATGAGACCAAAATCCAAGACGAATACTTAAGAACTCGTAAATGGAAATGAGATTGAGGCGATAGTAAAGCGGTAAAAGAACTAACGCAATTACCGCATAGCCTGCCAAATAGCCCAATACAATCTGGAAATAGTAAAAGTTAGAATTACCCACTTCCCCGGGTACCGAAATAAAAGTCACACCGGATAGAGAGGCGCCGATCATGCCAAATGCAACCAAATACCATGGAGATTGCCTATTTCCAGTATAAAAGGCATCAGAAGAAGCTTTCCCACTTGTTATCCAGGAGATAACTACAAGGAGTAAGAAATAAATAGAAACTACTGCGGCAACAAGACCTGGACTCATATATTGATTGACACGATTTGCCCTAAAATAACCAGATCAAGTAACTTTGCGCCAAATAATTGGAAGCATGCAATTTGAGACGGATATAGAAGAGGTTGTTAAGGTCAAAGAAGTTGTTGATGAAGAGAAGGTGAGGGACCTGGTTGTTTACAATGACGACCACAACACTTTCGAGCATGTGATAGAAACATTGGTCAAAGTATGCAAGCATGATCCACAGCAAGCAGAACAATGCACCTATATCATTCATTTCAAAGGAAAGTGCTCCGTCAAAAAAGGCACATTTCCAGAACTCAAACCCATGAGGGAGGGAATAAGTGACGCTGGCATCAAGGCGGCCATAGTATAAATGGAATACCCCTCTAAGCTTGTCGAAAATGCGGTAGAGGAAATCGCAAAACTTCCAGGAATTGGTAAGAAAACGGCTCTGAGACTTGCCATCCATCTCCTGAAATCTGAAGAACAGAATACACTAGATCTTTCAAGTGCTTTAGTTGAGCTTCGAAGGGATATTAAGTATTGTGATACCTGTCATATAATAGCAGATACCACAGAGTGTACATGTAGGGGACTACATACAGATACAAGTCTTATCTGTGTTGTGGAAGATACTCCTGATGTAATAGCTATCCGCAACACAGGACAATACAGAGGCATGTTTCATGTACTAGGAGGTCGTATATCTCCTATGAATGGACTTGGACCAGATGAGCTCCAGATAGAATCATTGGTTCAAAGAATTGAATCAGACACAGAAATTAAGGAGATCATATTGGCCTTAAGTAGTACCATGGAGGGAGACACTACAGCCTTCTACATCAAAAGAAGACTGGAAGAGCTAAACGTCCAAGTGACAACTATTGCAAGAGGGATACCTATTGGAGGAGAACTAGAATATGCCGACGAATTGACCCTTGGTAGAAGTATTGCCTCCAGAACACCCCTTTCCGAATAACTAGCGGCGCTTTTTCGGCTTTACTAGAGTGTAAAACAATAGTAGAATCATACCACAAATCATTACCAAATAATACCAGTTCGCTTCACCAGACCGAAAAGAATAGGTAAACCGAACGGTCACTAAGGCCAAAACTACAAGTCCTAATAGTATTCCAACTGAGCGAAGTTGACGAGGATTCATTTCTACAAATAGTTATAGTAATACTTTTTTAAGTTCAATTTTTACCTTTTGGCAGTTTTGCTAATGATAATGGCAGTATCCTTAAAAAACGCAGTAGCACCT
>CAZZHO010000235.1:0-6141 GCA_964653795.1 uncultured Roseivirgaceae bacterium
GACTTTTCATACTCATCTATTCTGGTAGCTGGTTAGGAATCATCCTGATGCTACTAGGTGTCAACAATATTTCTGAGAGGTTCCTACCTGAAAAATGGCAGTGGATCGCTGAATACATCAATGTAGCCCTCATCATGCTTACGGTGGCTGTCTTTCTGACAAGGGAGTGGCTCCCATTAGGAGCACAAAACAGCTTGCTGGCCAACTTCATTTTTGTGGCTGCTGTAATTGTGTTGGTTCTTGGGTCGTTGCTACTTCTGGTAAGGTTCTACACACCTATTCTTAGATGGTGCCTTGATAATAAGGGTAAGTTCCTGACTGTCCCCATTTTCGTACTACTGTTTGGAATACTCTCATGGACAGGCTTTGAAAGTGTATTTGGCTGGGCAGGTAATACAGCGGAAAAGGTAGGTTGGGAGATCCGTCAAACCGGATTTTGGCAATCGCTCAATAAAACCTTTCCGGGCACGGGTAAAGAATTTATGCCTGCGCTGGACGAAGGTTCCTACCTACTAATGCCAACCACCATGTCTCACTCCGGTATCGAGGAGAACATCGATGTGATCAAAAAGGTAGATGCGTATGTTGCCCAGATCCCGGAAGTGGAGTCAGTCGTTGGAAAATGGGGCCGGGTGAATTCGGCACTTGATCCAGCACCCATTTCCATGTTTGAAAATACAATCAATTATAAACCTGAGTATATACTTGATGAAAACGGGCACAGGTTAAGATTCAAAGTGGATGATGAGGACAATTATGTGCTCAAAGATGGTTCCACCTACAATCCCGAAAAAGACACCTTCCGCCCGATTAGCAAGGACGAGCTGGTGATTGATAAAAAGAAAGGGGAATATTTCAGGCAGTGGCGTGATCATATAGAGTCGCCCAATGACATCTGGCAGGAGATTGTAAAAGCCACCAAAGTACCGGGAATGACCTCAGCACCAAAACTGCAGCCCATACAGACCCGGCTTATCATGCTTTCCACAGGTATGAGGGCACCAATCGGCATCAAAGTTTTTGGTCCTGACCTGGAAACTATTGAAAGAGTAGGTCTCGACCTGGAGAAAATTCTACAACAGGTGCCTAGTATCGAATCTTCATCCGTTTTTGCGGATAGGATCGTAGGCAAGCCCTATCTGGAATTCGACATTGACCGGGATCAGATTGCCCGCTATGGCCTCACAATCGCAGACATGCAGCGATTCATTGAAGTGGCCATCGGGGGTATTAAGTTGACAACTACTGTAGAAGGCAGGGAGCGGTTCCCTGTAAGGGTACGGTATGCAAGGGAGTTCAGGGATAATCCTGATGACGTAAAAAATGTACTGATCCCCACACCCACCGGTGCACAAATCCCGCTGGGAGAATTGGCTGAAATCACCTACCGCAGAGGTCCACAGGTGATTAAAAGTGAAGACACCTTCCTGAACGGTTATGTCATTTTTGACAAGAAAGAAGGCTATGCCGAAGTGGATGTAGTGGAAGAAGCCCAACGGTTTATCCAATCCAAAATAGATGCAGGAGATTTTATGCTACCTGCCGGGGTGAATTACAGATTCACTGGTAACTATGAAAATCAGATACGTGCAACGAAACGGCTGGCCATTGTAGTACCTGTCTGTCTACTCGCTATTTTCCTGATTCTGTATTTCCAGTTCGGAAACGTCTCCACCACCTCCATGGTATTCTCAGGTGTATTCGTCGCGTTTTCCGGAGGCTTCTTGCTGATCTGGCTGTATGGTCAGGACTGGTTCCTCAATTTTTCAATGGCCGGGATCAACCTGAGAAACCTGTTCCAGGTCGAAACAGTCAATCTCAGTGTTGCCGTATGGGTAGGTTTCATCGCTTTGTTTGGCGTGGCATCAGACAATGGAGTGATCATGGCCACTTACCTCAAGCAGATCTTTGCTGAGCGTAAGCCCACCGATGTATCAAGTGTGAAAGATGCGGTGCTAACTGCTGGAAAGCTAAGGATCAGGCCTGCTATTATGACCACTGCCACTACGTTGATTGCCTTGCTACCCATTTTTACTTCTACAGGTAAAGGATCTGATATCATGGTGCCGATGGCGATCCCCACATTCGGAGGAATGCTGGTGCAGGCCATTACGGTATTTGTAGTGCCTGTGCTGTATTGCATGTGGCAGGAAAGATTAATTAAAAAACAAGCTAAAGCAGAATAATATGAAATCGATAGTAAAACATACACTCAGCTGGTTTTTGATCTTTCTGCTGACAGGAACACACGCTTATGCCCAGGCTGATACTCAGAACCCGGTTGACACTTATTTGAAAATTGCAGCTGAAAATAACCCGGAGCTGAAGTCCATTTTCAACCAGTACCTGGCCACTTTGGAACGCATGCCACAGGCAAGGTCGCTACCAGACCCTACTGTCATGTTCAACATTTTTGCCAGTCCGGTTGAAACCAGGGTTGGTGCGCAAAATGCGGGGATATCAATCAGCCAGGCTTTCCCTTGGTTTGGACAACTGAGATCCCAAGAGCAGGCGGTTGCTTTGTTAGCAAAAGCCCGATTTGAAGCTTTCGAAGATGCTAAAAACCGACTCTTCTTTGATGTTCGCTCAGAGTATTTTAATCTCTATGTGCTGGAAGCAGCCATTACGATTACTGAAGAGAACATTGTTTTGCTAGAGTCCTTCCGGGAGCTTGCCAATGTACGCCTGGAATCTAATAAAGGTAGTGCCGTAGATCTTCTTAGAGTTGAAATGGACCTGGAAGAGCTAAACAATCAGTTGCTCTACCTTCAGGATACCAGGGTACCTATTCAGGCAAAATTCAATGAACTGTTGAATACGGAAACGCTGGATATCGTGATCCCGGATACACTGGCTACACTTGCGTTTCAGGAAAGTAAAAATGTGTTGCTGGATTCCATTGTGGCACAAAATCCGATCCTGAAGGGATATGATTACCAATTGTCCTCCCTGGATTCAGAGATCGATGTGGCGCAAAAGATGGGATTACCTTCATTCAACCTGGGTTTCTCCTATACGAATATCTCAGAACGCTCAGGGGTAGATATCCCCGATAATGGCAAAGACGCACTCATCTTTCCGCAAGTTGGGGTACGTATTCCCTTGTACCGGAAAAAGTACCAATCGATGGTCAAGGAAAAAGAGTTGCTGAAGACTTCTGTGAACTACAAAAAAGAAGACAAGGAGAACGAACTTGAAACGGCACTTGAAGCCTCCTGGAGGGACTATTCAGATGCCGTAAGAAGGGTGGGACTCTACCAGCGACTGATACAGTATGCTACGCAATCACTGGACATCCTGGTGGCACAGTACACCACAGCCGGGAGTCAATTTGAAGAAGTACTACGTATGGAGCGTCAGCTTCTGAGGTACGAGTTAGAGCTGGAAAAAGCCCGAGCAGACCAAAATACATTCGTTGCTTACATCAATTATTTAACAGGAAAACAATTGTAAAATGAAAATATTAAAAGCCTTAAAAAATAAAAGGACACTGGTCAATGTAGGCGTATTGATCATAGGTGTGCTTATCGGTTGGCTACTTTTTGGAGGGTCAGGATCAGGGGAAACGCTACCCGAAGGACATTCGGTAGAAGATCATCAGGCTGGAACGGTATGGACATGTTCCATGCACCCTCAGATCCGGGCAGATGAGCCCGGTAGCTGCCCAATTTGTGGAATGGAGCTTATTCCTTTGGAGTCGGATGATGCAGAAGACGATGCATCAGAATTCACCGTGAAACTTTCGAATGCAGCGATGAAAATTGCTGAAGTGGAGATGTCCACGATTGAGAAAAAAGCGCCTTACAAAGAGGTCTATCTTCCGGGGAAAGTGATGGCGGATGAGCGGAACATTTCCGAATTGACCGCTAGGTATCCAGGAAGAATCGAAAAACTAATGGTCAATTTTACAGGTCAGAAAGTCAGAAAAGGTCAGGTACTGGCTAAGGTATATTCTCCCGAGCTAGTTACTGCTCAGAGCGAGCTTTTTGAAGCGATGAAACTGAAGGAAACGAATCCCAGTTACTATCGGGCCACTCGAAATAAGCTGAAACTTTGGGACCTAACAGAAGAGCAAATCAGTCAGATAGAGCAGTCCGGAGATGTAAACTTTTACTTTGACGTGCTCTCTCCCATCACTGGTACGGTGACCATGCGTCATGTAGCACTTGGTGATTATGTGAAAGAGGGGTCTGCTCTGTTTGAAGTAGTTGACCTTCGTCATGTTTGGGTAATGTTTGATGCCTATGAGAGTGACCTCCCGTGGATCAAACTCAGGGACAAGATCAAATTCAAGATCAAGTCTATTCCGAATCAGGAATTTGAAAGTACAGTCACCTTCATAGATCCTGTGCTGGATCCTATGTCACGCGTGGCGGGAGTCCGGGCGGAGCTGAACAACCCTGGAGAGCTGCTAAAGCCGGAAATGCTGGCTGCAGGTATTTTGAAGACCATGCTACCCGGATCCGGTGATCAGTTGGTCGTTCCTAAGTCTGCGGTGCTGTGGACAGGGAAAAAAGCAGTGACCTATGTTATGACCAGTGATCACAATAATATGTTCCAGTACCGAGAGATTGGTTTAGGTGCCGAAGCTGGAGATTATTACATCGTAGAAGAAGGGTTGCAGGAAGGTGAAATGGTAGCCTCAAACGGGGTGTTTAAAATTGATGCGGCAGCTCAGCTAAAGGGCGAAAAAAGCATGATGAATCCTGAAGGTGGAAAAGTCTCCATGGGTCATAATCATGGAGGTTCAGATGATGAAAAGAAGCCAGTCTCGGGAAGTGAGCATGACGGTCATGAGACGAACACTACAAATAATGAAATGAAGATGGACATGTCAGTAGATGAGGACTTCAAAAAGCAACTGACGGCTGTTTATAAAGCACATCTCGGTTTGCAGGATGCTTTCATCGCTACTGACGCGGCTAAGGCTAAGGGCCAAGTACCCTCCGTAAAATCAGCATTAGAAAAGGTGGATATGAGCCTGGTCAAAGGTGAAATGCATAATCATTGGATGGCCAGTCTAAAGACACTGAACGAGACACTGGACAAAATACGAGGTAGCAGTGATATTAAAAAGCAGCGATTGGCCTTCGCGGATTTCAACGATGCGTTGTACGGTGCGATAAAGATGTTTGGCACTTCAGGTGAAACTATCTACTATCAGTATTGCCCGATGGCCAGAGATAATGAAGGAGCCTTTTGGCTAAGTGCCGTTGAGGACATCAAAAATCCATACTTCGGTGATGCCATGCTTTCCTGTGGAGAAAACAAAGAAGTGATTAGGTGAGCGGTGGTAGACCCCTGGTCACTGGTTCCATACCAGGGGTTATACTTTTTTTAATTGAAGACAAATGAAAGCGTGTTGTAAGGTTGGTGATGAGCCGCAACCAGGCAAATTAAAAAAGGTCCTAAGGATGATTTTTTGGGTATTGTTAATAGTAATATTGATTGGATTATGTGTGGTATAAGTAATTGAAAATTAGTGAGATACAATTAAATAGTCTCAATCACCTAATTCCTTAAATCAAAACCTAAATAACATCAAACGGATGAGTTCAGGGACGTTTTGATTGATCAGTAACAAACTAAAAACATGAAGACAATGAAAACGAAAATTAGCATTTTGATCGTAGCAGCCATTGCCATATTCGCAAGTGGTTGCTCAGTAGTAAAGCCTGGTACACATGCCATGAAGTGGAAACCCTATGGCAAAGGCCTTCAAACACAAGAGGTTTATAAAGACGGAGTGGTGTGGCACATGCCGTGGAACGGTGTAGTGCGCTACAGTGTACAATGGCAAACTTATACTGAGAATGTTGCGGTACTCACAAAGGATGAACTACATATCCCCATTACAGTATCAGTAACCTTAAGGCCCATTGAAGCTGAACTTGCGCAACTTGAATTGGAAGTGGGTCAAGACTATTACAAGAATGTAGTGAGGCCTGAATTTGTGAGCCTGACCAGGAACATCTTCGCAGACTATGAGTACAAAGTTGTTTCACCCAAAAGCCCAGAGATCGAAACGGCCATTTATGAACAGCTTGTAACAAAAATTCAAGGTAAGCATCTTGAGCTAGATAATGTTACGGTTGACCATATCAAATACCCCGATGTCGTAACCTCCGCTGTAGATCGAAA
>CAZZHO010000236.1:0-5968 GCA_964653795.1 uncultured Roseivirgaceae bacterium
AAAGTCAGCGCGTTCTCGACATTGGTGTCGATAATAGTATAAGTGTTGCCTACACTAAGACTCGGTGTGTAATTGGGAGTTGTGGTAAAGAAAAAGTTGCTAGTCGGGTTTGGTGTATTGATGTTAAAATCATTGGGGCTCGCTCCGGCTGCAATATCTGCGGTGACCCAGAAGTAGGTCGTGCTAGCGGCAGTGTAGGTGTTCCCAAAAACAAAAGCCAAATCACCATTTCCGGGGTTTCCCGAAGGGTCGTAAGAACTCGTGGTTACTTGAGAGGCCGAGCCAAAATCGTTGGTCGTATTGGCCCACAGTTTAAACCCATCCATCACAAAGTCCGTCCCACTGTTGAAAGACCCTCCAAGGAAAAACAGAAAGCCCTGTGTCGTGGCATCAGCAGTGGCCACATCCATCTGCATGCTGTATATAATGTTATCCGTAGAGCCTGGATACAGATCTGTTGATCCTGTTATTGCTTGAGAAGTAAACGTTACATCAGGCGTGGTAAGCGTGGTGAAGGAAGTAGAGACAATTTCTGATTGATTGCCACCATCTACACCGTCATCATCACCGATCCAGTAGATATAGTAAGTGGTGCCTTCAACCAGGTTATTTCCATTGGTGAAGCTGGTGTTTCCCACAGAGAAGTTTGCCAGCCCTGTGATACTTCCATAGTTCTGATAGTTGAAAGCAGAACCCCCTGTATGATCTTGTCCTGCCAGGATTTGCGCGGAGGATGGTTGAGTACTTGATGTCGTAATGACATAATAAAGATCTGAGGTAGTCTGGGACACAATATCAACATCTGCCTCAGTAGTGCCAGGCGTCACTGACAGCCCGTAAACGTTGATTTCCGGCTCAGGGTCGATGGTGGGTCCGGCCGTGGACCAAGTCGCACCGGTTATTGTACCGTTATTAAAGGTCGTCACGTCGAAGGAGGTGGTTCCCGATCCCGTAGTAAAATCATGATAGGTGACCAGGTTGGGCTCACTTCCAGATAACTCGTTATTATAGTTGGCAGCTATGTCCGATGGGTTTCTTGCAAAGTCCCAAACTCGTACCTCGTCGATCTCACCTACCCAGCCTGTTGAAGTCGCTGTTTGATAACCGATCTCAAATGGCTCGTCGTTTAGCATACTACCAGAAAGGTTGTCGCTTTGTATTCGATTATCCAATGTTTCAACCCCATCAATAAAAATCTTCACACCAGAAGCTGAACCGCTTCCATCATAAGAAAAAGCCAAGTGGGTCCAGGTATTAGTACTTATAGAGATGACGTTCGTACCATCATTGGACGCTTGTGCATAAATTCTATTACCTCCAGTTCCTTCTATGATCACTGAGATCCCATTGTTAGAAGTCCAGAAAACATATCCAGGATATGTTCCTCCCGCGTCGAGTCGTTTCGAGGCTATTATTTTAGTTAAGATAGTTGACGTTCTGACCCATGCTTCGATGGTGAAGGGATCTGTCGTTTCAAAATCAAAGTTGGATTCATTCTGAAGGGTAACCACATCATTGGTTCCGTCAAAGGTGAGCGCATTATTCGCGGCCATCAGTGGCACGTCGGTACTCCAGACCGGGCCATGTGTTACCCCGTCCGCAGGCGTGGTATTATCACCATTTTGCAAAGTACCTGGTTGAGGTGTACCTGCCAAATCTCCTAGTGTGGTACCTGTTCCTTCATTGAAGTTATAATAAGCAATAAGCCCGGATTCAGAGCCAGTTAACTCGCTATTTCGCTGTGCATTAATGGTGGAAGCATCTCTCACTATGGACCATACCCGCACCTCATCGATCCAACCCAGAAAACCATTGTCTCCTTCATGATAGGCTATTCCAGCACTTGTGCCGGTCGTATTGAGGACTACACTTGTCTGGCTTTGCTGTTCAACACCATTTACAATCAAACGGAGGGTTGAGCCATCATATGTGGCCGCCACGTGAGTCCAGACATCACTTGTGATGGGTACATTAATAGCGGAGCCGGCCATTGTGAAATTACTGCCATTTTGTAGTCCGAAGTAAGGAGAATCACCACCGAACTCCAAAATAGTCTTCCATTGATCTGGTTGAGCTCCATCCAATTTAATCCATGCCTCCAACGTAAAGCTAGAGCCCGGTGAAGGAAGACCAGGGATATCTACCCAATCCTGGGAAGCAGGTGCAGCTGCACCATCAAATCTTAATGAGTTATTTTGGGAATATCCTGAAAAGCTCCACACTGTAAAAGATAACAGCAGCAGAACACTTCTGGAGAATGGTCGTATGGCGGCAGACTTCATTCTAAATTTCGGTATCTATTGTAGGTTGTAACAAATTAGTCTATGCAATCTCTCAATTATGCATAGGGAAATTGCAAGGAAATATAGACCAATTACCCACCATAACATAATAATGATGAGTGAGTGGGAATATCCCCTACGAAAAGTCATAGAAAAGTCACCAGGCGACCATCAAAATACAAACCGCTCTTCGAATAGTTCAATGTTAATTTTTTGAAAAGTGTCCATACGATCTGGAAACCAACAATCGGCTAAAAATCGCTATTCATCGAAGTAATTGCGTCAAACGCGCCAAAAGTTCTGTGCAGTAATCGAATTTCACAATCAAAATCAACCATTTTTCTTTACTTTACTGAGTTTCAAAATCGATAACCGCCATGCATCGCATAACCCGAAACCTATTCACCTTCGCTCTTGTCATTGCGGCAGTGAGCTCACAAGCTCAGTATGCTTTCCAATCGAAAAAAGCAGAGAAGCTCTACAACAAGCTGGAAGAGTACTACGAAGAGGCTGACTATGAAAAAATACTGAACAGCGAATATGATATTGAGGAGTTCTTCGTACCTGCGCAGGACACACTCACCGCACTCATGTATTCATTTCTTGCAGAAGCCTACTATTTCGGAATGGATGATACTGAAAATGGGCTCGCTTACGCAGAGAAAGAGTACGAACTTAGAAAGCAGCTTGACCCTAATGGTAGTGAAAACTTTTCCAACACTGCTTTCAACCTGGGCACGATGTATGACGATGCTGGAGAATATGCAGCGGCAGAAGAAGTCTTCTTAGGACTTTTGGAAACGATCGATAAAAAAGATGCGGAGAACTACGGAGATGCCTTACGGGCAGCTTTTATTCACTACACACTTACCGGAGAAGCAGATAAAGGATTGAACCTCCTGAAGAAGAATAAAAAGGCCATTGAAAAGGGCTCTTACAATGAGGCCATGGCCTTGAAAGCCCAAGGGGATTTTCAGGAAATCAAAGGAGAATTTACTAAGTCTCAAGCGGCCTATGAAGAGGCCTTGGAAATACTGGAAGACCAGGGGTATTACCCTTCTTTGGAATACGTGAATATTATGAATGCCCTTGGTCTATTACAAATCAATCGAAGCAAACTCCCAGAAGCTGAGCAGACTTTCAATGATGCATTGGAAATGCTAGATAGAATGGGTGGAGACGTTGAAGAAACTATCTACGGAACCAAGTTCAATATGGCCAGAGTGTACTTTGAATACGGACTTTTCCGCCAGGCAACGGAAACCTATCTAGAAATCCTTGAATCCGATAAAGAATTCTATGGTGAAGATTCTTATTTTGTCATGCTTACAGAGTCAGTGCTTGGTGGGGTCTATCTAGCTTCTGGAGATTTTACAAATGCAGAGGAGCATCTCAACATTGCAAAAGCAGGATTGGAAGCACTCGGAGAAGCTGATTCTTACGATTACGCCAGAGTGCTTAATGATCAAATGAGATTATACGCTACTACTGAACGTTTAGAAGAGGCACTTGCGACTGGTGATCAGATGATCAAGCTTCATGCAGATATATTCGGTGAAAAGCATCATAGTTATGCTTTGGCTCTTTCTAATTACACAGATGTCGAGCAACGATTTGGCAAGATAGATGAAGCCCAAAAGCACCTGGAAGAAGTTACTAAAATCAGAACAAGAACTCTTGGAGACAATCATCCTATGCAAGCATTGTCCCTTAGAAAACTGGCCATTGTGAATTGGAAGAAAGATGAGATAGATGATGCTCTGAAGTACTACAACCGAACTTTCAACAACTATTTCAATCAGATCAATGCCTTCTTCCCCGTCCTAAGCGAGCAGGAAAAGTCCAAGTTCTATTACAACCGGCTAAGACCCACTTTCGAGCAGTACAACTCTTTCGTAGTGGAGAAAAATACTGACAATAAGGAGCTTATAGCCAAGATGTATGATTATCAACTGGCTACCAAAGGTCTGATTCTATATGCCACGAATAAAGTAAGAGAGAGCATACTCAATAGTGAAGACACTGTGCTCATCGGCAAGTATGAAACCTGGATCAGCCAGAAAGAACAATTAGCACAGTTATTTAGTGCGAGTGAATTAGCTGTTAAGGTAAGAAATGCGCGAATCGATTCGCTTAAGGGCTTGGCTAATGATCTTGAAAAAGAACTCAGTGAATTGAGCACCGACTTTGCCAACACATTTGCCTCCAAAAATATCACCTGGAGGGATGTCAAAGCCAAATTGAAGCCGGGTGAGGCAGCAGTAGAAATTATACGCTTCAGAGATTTTGATCCTGATTCTGCGGGAGTTTATACCGATGAAGTTTACTATGCAGCGCTGATCGTCACTTCCGAAACAGAGGATGCACCTAACATGGTGGTTATGCGGAATGGAAAAATGATGGAAACCAGGTTCCTGGCTAACTACCGCAACGCTATCAAATATCAGGTAAGTGAAAACTCATCTTATCAGCTCTACTGGCGACCAATCGCCAACAGATTGCGGGGTATCAAAAAAGTGTACTTCTCACCTGATGGTGTCTACAATCAAATCAGTATTTACACGCTACGAAACCCTGCGACTAACCGGTACACCATTGATGAAGTTCAAATACAGCTAGTAAACAATACCAAGGATCTTGTGGCCTTCAATGGCAATGCAGATGATGGGTCGGCTGTAGGAAATGTATTGTTCGGATATCCAAACTATAACATGGGAGCTGTAGAAGACCGACAGAAATCGGAGGAAGGTGGAGCCAAGACTTCTGCTGCCAGCATTTCCCAGGCAGCTGCAGAGAATAGAGGGGCCAGAGGCGGCCGTGGAGGAAGAGGCCAGCGCGGAGAAAGAGGCTCTAAATACAAGGGATCTATCCCAAGAGGTTTGCGAGGTAATATGATCCGGTACATGCGCTCTAACAACTTACTTGCGTTGCTACCAGGTACAAAAAGGGAAGTAAACAAGATCGATAGCTTGCTGGATTCCAGGGAAACTGAAAGCACCGTGTTTATGGGAAATGAGGCGCTGGAAGAAGAAATCAAGAAGGTGAAAAATCCAAAGACACTTCACATTGCAACGCACGGGTTTTTCCTTGAAAATGAAGATGGAGACGACAATAAGGACTCGTATGTAGAAAATCCACTGTTGCGCTCTGGGTTGATTTTGGCAGGTGCCAATAGTTACATCTCAACCGGGCAAATTTCAGAAAAGCAAGCCTTTGAAGAGGATGGTATTTTGACAGCATACGAGGCCATGAACATGAGATTAGATGACACCAAAGTAGTGGTGTTGTCGGCTTGTGAAACAGGCCTCGGTGAGGTTAAAAATGGTGAAGGCGTCTTCGGACTTCAGAGAGCTTTCCAGGTAGCGGGTGCTGAATCGATCATAATGTCAATGTGGACGGTGGATGATGATGCTACTCAAACTTTGATGACGAATTTCTACGAGGAATGGCTCAAGACTGGTGACAAACAACAGGCTTTCATTACTGCCCAAAAGCGTTTGAAAGAATCTCGAGGTGCTCCATATTATTGGGGCGCATTTGTCATGGTTGGTATCTAGGATAAGCAGCCCATCAAGCTTCGATATTTAGGTTGATAAAGGTCTTTTGATTTTTTAGTATTCAAATGCCATTGGTAGCGGTTGCCGCCACTACTTTTACCAAATGGCAGATACCAAAAAGCTCTTCTT
>CAZZHO010000237.1:0-5912 GCA_964653795.1 uncultured Roseivirgaceae bacterium
TATTATGCGTAATCGGCTTTTCTCTCTTTGCTCAGGAAACCCCGCCCTATGCTGGAAAATTTGAGGCGATTGATCGACTTATCGAACCTTCCAGTCCATACCGTACTGCTTCTGGTGCACCGGGTGCCGAATACTGGCAGCAACGTGCTGATTATAAAATTAAAGCTTCAATAGATGAGGACAACAATATTTTGAAAGGTGAGGAGACTATTACATATTACAATAATTCTCCTGATGATTTGAAATTCCTTTGGATAAATCTGGAGCAGAATGTCAATAGGAAAGACGGTACAGACTTCAACTACGTATATGGAGGAGTTAGGGACAGCATTACTTCTTTACAGGCACAAAGAATTTTAAGAGCGATCGATTTTCCAGCAGGTACCGAAATCATTTCCGTTAAGGATGAGGCCGGTAAAGACATGCCATATCGTGAAATCCGAACCTTAATGCGACTGGATCTTGATGAGCCGCTTCAATCTGGTTCTCAAATCACTTTTTCGATTAAGTGGAAGAACTTTATCACCAACAGAGCAGATTATTTACTCTCAAGAGAAGGTTACGAATACTTTCCTGAGGACGATAACAAAGTATTTCTATTGGGGCATTGGTTTCCAAGGATGGCTGTCTATAATGATACTGAAGGTTGGCAAAATAAGCAGTTCCAGAAGTTAGGCGAGTTTGCGCTGGAATTTGGAGACTATGATGTGGAGATTACGGTACCGGCGGATCATATAGTGGCTTCTACAGGTGCTTTGACCAATGAGTCCGAAGTACTGACATCCACACAGATGGAGCGACTCAAAAAAGCGAGAACATCCACCGAAGATCTGGTGATGATTGTAACGCCTGAAGAGGCCGAGATAAATGAAAAGAAAAAATCCAAGGATACCAAAACCTGGAAATTTCGGGCGGAGAACGTAAGAGATGTGGCCTTCGCTACTTCCAGGAAATTCATCTGGGATGCCATGGCAGTAAAGCTCCCGACTAATGATGTACTGGCGATGAGCTTCTATCCCAAAGAAGGACTACCCGTCTGGACAGAAGAATCTACAAAGGCCATCAAAAATGCACTAGAAGTATACTCTGAAACCACATTTGACTATCCTTATCCTGTTTGCATTTCTGTGAATACTTCCAATATCGGGATAGAATATCCTATGATCTCATTTAATGGTGGCCGACCTGTTGATGGAGAAATATCCGAGCAGGCACGAAGAGGTATGACGAGCACCATAGTTCATGAAGTGGGACACAACTGGTTCCCCATGATCGTGAGTTCTGATGAAAGAAAGTGGATGTGGATGGATGAAGGATTGAATACCTATGTTCACCAAAAGACCCTGGCTGAACGATACCCCCAATGGAGTCACACAGTGCCTAAGAGTATTGTACCGTTCATGAGTGGGGACAAAAGTGTTCTAAGACCAATTATGACCAACGCCGACAATGACTTGCTCTCACAAATGGGCAGCAACTTCTACCAGAAACCAACGGTCGGTTTTCAAATGTTAAGGAATTCGATTGTTGGTCAGGAGTTGTTTGATGAGGCTTTTAAGGAATATTCCAACCGTTGGAAATTCAAACACCCCAATCCGGCAGACCTGTTCCGTACGATTGAGGACGTGACTGCTACTGATTTGGACTGGTTCTGGAGAGGCTGGTATTTCTCGACAGATAATGTGGATATGGAGCTTTCAGAAGTAAAGTGGTACCAGGCCATTCAGGAAGAAGGGAGTTTGGAAAACCAACCTAAGAAAGGCAAGTCCACTAAAATATCAGGTTCCAACACATCTGGAGGTAACGACTTTAGCAATGGACCTGAAATGATTTCTGTGATACCCACTGCCGATGCATCCTACGGACAATACCTGAGCCGCATCAATGAAGAAGAGCTACAAGCGTCACTAGCGGATAAGAACATGTATGTTCTCACTTTCAAAAATCTTGGTGGCTTGGTCATGCCTATCATCATCGAGTGGACTTATGCTGATGGTACTACTGAGAGAGAGGTGCTTCCGGCCGAAGTTTGGAGACACAATGAATCAGAGTACAAGCATTCCTTCCTCAAAGAGAAAGAAGTAGTAAGCATTGCCATAGATCCTGATCAGGAGCTTCCTGATGTGGACATGAATAACAACATATTTCCTAAAGTAGAAGGGGAGAATGCCTTCGATAAGTTTAAGAAAGGGCGGTGACATGTTGGGTTAGAATAGCTTAACTCTCTTAGTCATATTATTTTTCTGGGCAACCTCAAGCGTGTTGATTTTTATTCATGATTTTTCCATGCTTTAGGTGACACTTTTTCTGTTGTCAATAGATTGCTTAGGATCATCTCAAAAGTTGGGAAGCACAACCCAACTTTTGAAAGTTATTGAGAACCGTAAAACATTCGATCCAAGAACGATCGAATGTTTTTAAGCAGCTTTTTTCTCTCGAATCTCAAAAATGATAGCCGATAAAAAGCCAAATGTTATTGACGAATTTGTGCTCCACTACCTTGGTCTCTCCCCACTGTGTTTCTGAGATGTCATTGAAATAATAACGAAAAGGAATGGAGGCATTTAAGTATAGATGCTTAATACCAAACAGATTCTCTTTTTTATAGCCAATCGCAAATCCCGCAGTAACTGTTTGATTATCTAGTTTATCTGATGTTATCAAGTGTTCGTATTGATCTCTCACATATGCCACACTGCCGCTGTAATAGAAGTTCTTTTTCTTTCCGAAGAAACGATCATAATACAACTCGTATATCCTGAAATAGCCTTCTACGTTTTCTCCGTCCACCGCTGCCGCTTCCCAGCTGCTCGAGAGGTGTCTTTCAGTCAATTTCACCTCACCTATCATCAATCGTATTTGATCTTTGGTGTTGAAGCGATAGCCTATTTCTCCGGCAAAATTCTGAAATCTGTTCATGGTCATTTCCATGGCTTCGTAGCCAACAAAAAACGATGAACGGTCGTCAGTTTGAGCATAAACTGAACAAGACAATAGGGCAAGGGTAATCCCGGCCAATAATTTAAAATGTACCATTGTTTAAAGATTAATTGTGAATTGAATTGGTCGTGTTGGCTTTACTTTAACAGCTAAAAGCTCACACAACTTTTGAAGATGTCTTTAGAAATTTGATCTATCCAGATTTAGCCTTCTGAAAGCTGATAAATCCTGATCGTCAGATGAATAAATTGTTTGAAATCCTTTCGAGAATTTTAATTGTCCCGATAGAGTGTCATCATAAACTGCTCCAGAAATAACGTAGTGCTTCTTATTGGAGCAACCGGGATTGTTGCAAATGAATTCGTGATAAATATGATCTCCAGTTATCCAAGTCAATTGATTGTTGTTGTTCAAAAAGCCATAGTGTGGATTCTTAGACCTAATAGTCCCGTCCTGATCAAAATGAACTACATACCCCAAGATTATTATCCTTTCGCTTTGTTTGACTACATAATTCCAACCAAAACCATCGCTGATAAAACATGATTGGAAACCCATCAGTGTAACATCATTTGTTACACTCTGAGTAAGTTCTCTGACTGGCAGCCATAGGTGATGAACTTGCATTTCTTCCCAGTTTCCATGCCACTCGCCTGAGAACTGATCAAGAGAACTAAAAGCTGCAGGTAAGTCTATTTTATTAGCCCTCAGTTTTTCAATTGAGTGGTAGAAGGTTGCATTGCCGCTAAGGTTCGCTTCTATCAGATCATTTACTTCCGATTGATCGATTTTAGAAGACTTATAGAACTCAAGAGATTTAAATATACCCTCATTGAAGGCCATCTTAAATTCTTCAGATGTTTTGCTGTATGCTTCCATTTTTTTCGAGAAAACCACTAAATCCAGATAGTCCAAGGACAATATGTCGTCTAGGTTTTTGTACGCATTGCCAAATTCACTAATAACATCCTGTTGAGTGAGATTGGTTGTATACTTGTTTAAAAATGGCATTTCATTTGTGCCAAAAAAGGAAAAAATAGAAGTCAGCAGAGCATATATATTGGCTCTGAAAAACCATAGTATTTTATAGAGTTCCATCATGCTGCCAATGGTTTAAAGTCACCGTCATTATTACTCGTTAGTTTCCAAGAAACTCGCATTACGATCAATAGCAGAATATTCTGGATGATTACGAAAAAAACATCATCCATATCAGCTGCTGGAAGTGTGCTGAGAAGACCAGTGGAAGTAATTACTGCTGCAACTGTATTGCACCATTGATTAGCCTTTTGTTTCAGAATTCTGGATAATAAGATCATAAGAATAGGTACCTGTGATATGAATCCATATAAGAGCACTTCTTCTTCTGGCATACCGATAGACATCATTTCCTCTATGTAGCCTTCACGTAAAAACTCATGCAGGTCTCTTACCATCATATTGAACAATATGATGATCCATAATGTGGATAAGAGTACCTTGGGATTGATTCTGCTTGTGTCCATTTCAAAAACTATTTTACTCGATTAAACTTCTGATTATCAAGCAAATATTTATGAAGGCTAAAAGCTGTGAAATTTTATTATGCAAGACTCAGAAAGATGTCTGCATGTCGTGGTTTTCAGCCTGCAAAGCAAAATGCTTCAGTATGTGGAATCAATAACTGATTAGAGAATAGGAGGGATGCCTCTTCAATGTCTGGTGATATTTAAACATGAGTATCCGAATAGGATAATCCAGAAATAAAAAACGATTAGCCTCTGAGGAAACTAATCGTCTTTGCAAAAATCATTGTATGCCAAAACTCACCAGTTGCTTGTGCTTATTTGTTGAAAAAAGGAGGCCTTATACGTTTCTGATATAGGAATCCGCTGGTCTGCAATTCGAATTCTATTGCGCTCTATAGATTCTATCTTACTGATGGAGACCATATAAGATTTATGCACCCTGCATATCAGATTTTGAGGAATGACTTGTTCAAATTCTTTAAAATTTTGAAGCGTCATGATCTTTTTGGTTTCGGTGTGAATTCGTCGATAATCACGCATACCCTCAATAAAAAGAATATCCTGCAGGTCAATTTTTTCCAAACGATTTTCGGTTTTTACAAAGATGAAGTTGGGTTGACTTTGATGTATCTTATCTAAGTTATCTTCAGCTTTGTTGACAGCCTGTAAAAAGCGATTGAAGTCAAATGGCTTTAATAGGTAATCAGTCACGTTCAACTCGAAGCTTTTCAATGCGTATTCTTGATAGGCTGTGGTGACTATCACTTGACATTCTATTTTTGAACTTTCCAACAGTTCTACCCCTGTTAGTTCATCCATGTTGATATCCAGAAAAAGGATATCTATGTCATTGGTTTTTAAAAATGCTAACCCATCCAGAGCGTTTTCAAATGTAGCTGATACTTCAAGAAAAGGAATTTTCTGAGCATACTCTTTGGTCCTTTCGAGTGCAAGAGGCTCGTCTTCAATGATGATACATTTATATAGCTTCATGAGAGAGTTTTTCTTTATTGGGCCTATTGCATAATCAATAGGCTTACGCTGTATTGCTCTTTTTCTTTCTTTATTTCCAATGAATGTTTTTCTGGATAAATGAGGTTTAGTCTTTTTTCTATAAGCTGATTACCTAACCCATTGCTTTGTGGTTTCTTTAGCCGGTTAGGGTTGAATTTATTCTGGCACTCAAATTGTATTGTTTCATTTTCGATGGTCATCTCAATGATAATGGCATCTTCTAACTTCTTATTTCCCGTATGTTTAAATGCATTTTCGATAAATGGCAAGAAAATCATTGGGGCTATGCTTTTACCCTTTGGCGAACCAGCAACTATAAACTTGACATAGTTAGCGTTGGCCGTTCTGATCTTCTGCAATGCAATGTATTTTTCGATGTATTCGATCTCTTTAGACAATTCTATTTCATCCGTTTTTGTCTCGAAGAGCGTCGTGTAGGGAAAGAGTGTA
>CAZZHO010000238.1:0-5848 GCA_964653795.1 uncultured Roseivirgaceae bacterium
TTTTCTCTCGCCTTTCTTATCAAAACTTCCAGATCACTGATTTTGGTGACGATAGGTTTCTCACACAATACAGACTTTCCAGCCTCTAACGCAGCCAGCGATTGTTCGAAATGGTAGTTATGAGGTGTAGCTATGTAGATGATGTCCACATTAGGATCTGAGTACAAATCCTGGTAGTTGCTATAAGCTTTTTCGATGTTGAATTCCTCCGCAAAAGCCGTTGCCCTTTCCACGGACTTGGAGGCCACCGCCACCATCTGACTGTTGCTGACATATTGGAAATCAGCAGCAAATTCATGGGCGATCTTTCCCGGACCCAAAATACCCCAGTTGAGTGTTACTTTGCTCATTTCACTAAATTACTCTCCTATTCCAACACTGAACATCATGCTCAAAGTCATTCAGAAATCTTCATTCCACATTTTACTGCTTTCCTGCTTTGTATTGGCATGTGCAAAGAAGAAAGAAGTAGTTGCACCTGCGGAAATCAGTAAAAAGATTCAGGAACTAGCCAGGCTTGGGAGTGTTACCGGACTGCAACTGGCTTACTTTGATGAAGAAAGTGATTACCAAATCAATACCGGCTTTGCCCACAACAGCGATTCGACGGAAGTAGCAGATGACACCCAATTTCAAGCTGCGTCGCTCAGTAAGCAAGCCACTGCTATTCTAACTTTGAAATTAGCGGAGGAAGGCATCATTGATTTGAATCAGCCTATCGCAGAAATATACCAATCACCACGTCTCAAAGAGGACCCCTTCTATTTCAAACTCACAATATCTCAACTGCTTACTCATACTTCAGGACTACCGAACTGGAGCGATGATTTAAAGCTTCATTTTGTACCTGGCACCAAGTGGCAGTATTCTGGCGAAGGCTATCAACTGATTGCTAAAATCCTGGAAAAGCAGACGCAAAAATCATTTGAGCAGCTATGCCAGGAGCGAATCTTTCAACCACTGGGAATGAACAACACCAGCTTTGATCAATCTACCGCCAAGAACTTTGTGACCGGTCATTCTGAGAGCGAAGTACCCGTAGTTCGGCCCAACCTCAAAATCAACGCCGCCGCATCCATGATCACTACAGCTTCCGACTACTCTAAACTGATGCAGGCAGCCCTGTTAGGTGATTTCCTCAATCCTGAAAGTCAGGCTTTACTTACTGAACAAGCCATAGACATACTCAACTGGGAAGATCAACCTACCGGATGCGGTTGGACGCATGGAATGGGTATTGAAGCAACCGAAACGATTAAAGTAGTGTGGCAATGGGGTGACAACAACTATCATAGAGGACTGACAATGATCGATTTGACGAATAAGAAAGGGCTTGTTTACCTGACCAATAGCCAAAATGGTCTATCCATCGCTACGGAGATAAAGGGTATTTTTTTCAATAACGATGTGTCCTTTATCAAGTGGTTGGAATACACACCCTACAACGACAGTAAGCATCAACTGACCATAGCCCTCAAAAAAGCATACTATTGGAAGCGTAAAGAAGAGGCCTCATTAACATACGATAAAAATGAAAGTGAAATATCAGATGATATTTTCAACAATGTGGTATGGTCTTTCTTCTACACAAGGGACCTCACACCAGCTAAGAACTTTATCGACAAACACCTTGAAAGTAAACCCAGCTCAGCTGCCGGATGGGCGAGAAACGGCGAAGCGCTTGCTTTCTCTCATGAATATCAGGCTGCCTGGCAATCCTATCAGGAGGCCATGGAATTGGACCCAGAGCTGTCCAAAACAATCTTACCGAGGTTTCCCTGGTATCGGGATGCTATGATGGGCATTCAGAAAAATGAAAAACCAATGGAACTGAAAAGGTATGCTGGGAAGTATCAGACAGTAAGCATTGACGTTGTTAAAGGAGAATTGAGGTATAGCGACGAGGAAAACAAGAATGTCCCGTTACATCCTCTGAGTCAAGACCTTTTTGACATGACCAATCTGGAAACGTTCAGAATCAAGTTTCAAATAGAAAACGATCGAATAGTAGGATTGGAAAAGTCTTATCTGACTGGTGAGAGGGAAGTCTTCGAATTGGGTGAAGTTACCAGTAATTCTCTATAGGCAACCTGACCTGGAAACTAACACCTGGATCAAGGTTCTTTACTAAGACTTCTCCATTGTGTCGCTGGGTAAAGGCATAGGCTATTGCTAAACCAAGACCAGGCCCCTCTCCGGCATCTTTAGTTGTGAAAAAAGGATCGAAGATTCTACTCATAACATCTTCCGGAATACAAGGACCAGAATTAGAAATGGTGATTTCCGCAGAACCTCCATCATTGACAGGGCTAATATCAATGGCTATCTCGGGATTTTGCTCTGACTTTCGAGCGTAATAGATGGCATTTTCCAGTAGTAAGGAGACGATCTGATGAAACAACTCAGGAAATATTGGCACATCCTTTTGTAACTCATAAGAGGTCTTGACTTCAATACCTGCTAACTCACTTTCCCTTGTCAATAAGGTCCCGTTGACCAGTTTTTCCAGATTGGCGAGTTTGCGTTCCTTGTAATCTCCATGTGAAAAATGAGTAAGGCTTTTCACCACCTTCGCTGATCGCTGAAGTCCTTCCTGAATAAAACCTACTGCCTGATCAAATTGCTCTTTCGATTCAACGGGAATTCCGCTTACCAGATCAGTTTCACGCTTCAAGATTTCCACTCCTCCGGCGATGTAGTTCAGCGGATTATTGATCTCGTGAGCTATACCTGCCGCCAAAACGCCCACCGAAGCTAGCTTTTCGCTTCTAACCAGTTGTGTCTGTGCATCTCGCAATTGCGCCAAAGTCAACTCGAGTTCCAGCTTTTGCTGATTAAGTGAAGTAATGGTTTCTTCTAAATCCTTGTTAGCTTGAGTTAAGTCCACATTCAAATCTTGCACTTCCTCCGTTCTCGCCTCCACCAACTTCTCCAATTGAGCTCGGTACAACTCCAGTTCCGATTCGGCTAGTTTCCTTCGCGTCACATCACGAATAGAGATAAGTAGCAACCCCTCTTCTTTGCTTAAAAGCGAAGTGGCCACTTCAGAGTAAAAGACACTACCATCAGCCCTGAGATTTTCAGATTCTGCAAGGTGCGAATTTCCTTCCATTACGTAAGCCACGATCTCTTCCACTTCGTCGCTTACCTCTTTGCCAGAAGATAGCGTTTCTGGCTTCAGGTAGGAGAAATTCATGGAATAAAACTGCTCTTTGGCGTAACCGAACAAGTTGCAAGCTGCCTGATTGGCACCTACGTACTTCTTTTCGTAGACGTTGTAGATCAATTTCGCCTCGAATGAACTCTCAAACAGGTTCCGATAGTTGCGCTCGCTTCTTTTGAGTTCTTTTCTCCTTGTTCTACGGCTCAGCTCGGAGGAAACCCTTCCAGAATACATCTGCATCATCGCAGCGATCACCTCTCCATCCTTAATAGGATTGGTATCCATTACCACCAAATGGCCAATTGGCTTCTTCTGGTCGTCATGTAGGGAAACACCCACATAACCCTCTACTCCCCAATCGGTCAATAGCTGATCCTGTGGAAAGGAATCAGCCACGCCCCTTTCGCAGGTGTATACGCCGCCTTGTATTACGATCTCACAAGGTGTCTCCTCCAGGTCATATGAAAATGGATCTACCAGCTCATTATCAATACTCAAGGAGATAATACTCATGCGCGAAGTGTATTCGTCGAACATGCCCACAAAGCCGTATTTCACACCTAGAATCTTGGTAAGGCTCAATACCAAAGTCGAGAAGGTAGACTTACTATCGACTTTTGCCATGGCCTTGGCCATTTGTAAAATGATATTCTGCTTGAATGTGCCTTTGGTACTGGGGACCATGACGTAGATGCACTGCTCACAGTCTCCACCGTAGTGATGTACCTGACAAGAAAGGGAAACAGGTATCAGCTTGCCTTCCGCATGCTTCAGCCTGAGGCTCATTTTCATCTTATCTCCACGGTCGATATGGCGCTGCAAAAGACTCTGGTATCCGTTTTTACTTTCACGTGAGACAAACTCCTCAAAAAATCTCCCCTGGAGGTCCATCTGAGTACCCAGTAATTCCTTGAACGCGGGATTACACTCCACGATCATGTCGTTCTCCACTATCACGAGAGGATAATCAATTACCGAAAACAGGTATTGAGGATCGAAATCTAACTGTCTCTTTTCCAAAGCTGTTGGTGACAATAGATAAGCACTAGGCACTTATCCATAGTTATATATCATTAACTGATTTGCTTCAAAAAAGATTTGAAGAGATATCACTGACCATCACATTCGTTCGTGTGATGTCAGACAGATAACTTTTTAGACAATAGAATTTTGTGGAACAATGAAGCTCCGTAGCTGATCGAAAATTAGTAGTCATGTATTGGCTCTTAGTTCGAAGCCTAAGATAAAAAAGAAAGACAGGTTAAAGCAATACTTTAACTAAATAGTGTCGGTTGGGAAGATTCATGATCCAGCAGCCACTTCTTCCTGGGTACTCCACCAGCATATCCCGTCAGACTTCCGTCGGACCCCACCACGCGATGGCATGGGATGATGATGGCTATGCGATTCTGACCATTGGCTGATGCCACCGCTCGGATGGCTTTCACATCCCCGAGCGCGATAGATTGTTGCTTGTAACTTCTGGTTTGTCCAAAAGGAATATCCTGTAGCGCCTTCCACACTCTGTTTTGAAAAGCCGTGCCAGGTGTAGACAGTGGTACATCAAACTCTTTCCTACTCCCGTGGAAATACTCCTGCAACTGCTGATCTACCGATTCGATGACACTGTTTCTTCCTTTTACCAGTTTGGCCTCCAGCAACTCCTCCAGCTGAACAAGTTCTTTTTCCAGGTTCCATCGGTCTTCAAACTCCAACAGACATAGCGCTTCCATAGATGCGACACAAGTCATGGCCCCTAATGGCGTGTTGATTTTATCGATGCTCAGTAGATTCAAAGTGTCTGCGGTAGAGGGTGCATGCTCGAAGGTAGATTGAAAATAGTATTGGAAGCCACTCAGCGATTCATAACCCGTGCTAAAAGCGGAGCTTGTGACCGAATTCCCATTTTGCAGCTTCTCCACCGCCCGGTTCATTCGAAGTTGCTTTTGGTAGGCTTGGAAGGTAGCACCATAATAGGACTTGAACCACCGACGGACCGTAGCCGGCTGTAAACCTCTTTGGAGTAACTGCTGATCGGTGATGCGGGTAAATGGATCTTTGTGAACCTCAGACACCAACGCTTTCAGCTCAGCGGGCGCCTCAGCTCCCTTTGGCTGACAGACTTTACAAGGCCGAAAGCCAGCGGCTTCTGCTTCCACAAGAGATTCGTAAAAATTGACATTTTCTCTTTTCGGCTTGCGGGCTCTGCAAGTCGAAATACAGAAGATATTGGTGGTCTTTACACCTACATAAAACACACCCGTGTATTGGCTATCGCGATCAAGCAAAGCCTGGTAATACTCGTCGATCTTCTCCTTTTCTTCTACCATGGTGATATTATTGAATACTGCACAAAGAATGACAAGCGGTAACCATTACACAACCGAAAAATGAACAACCATTTTTCATAGGAATAGAAAAAGAAGAAAAAGGATCACCAACCCTATGGCTACCCAGACATTGATCTGCGATTGTTGAGGAAATTCGTACTGACAAATGGGACAGACTTTTTCATCCCGATTGATCTCCATAGCGCAGGAAGGGCATTCTTTCTTTTTCACAAGACTAAAAGTAACAACTAGATATCTGTGATTCGGTCAAAAAACTATATTTGCAGTCCTTTTTAGGATGCACCCGTAGCTCAACTGGATAGAGCGCTGGATTTCGGCTCCAGAGGTTGAGGGT
>CAZZHO010000239.1:0-5803 GCA_964653795.1 uncultured Roseivirgaceae bacterium
GCTCTTTTTTTTGGAGGCTGGGCGATACTTGTCACTGCCATGAGCACCATCAATGTGAAATAAATTGTCCTTTTCATTTTGTTATTGTTTGCCCATTAGACAATCAGTTTTGGACAGGGTTTAAAATGATGAGATAATTTTTTTGGAGAGAACATGTATTTTCTTTTGCCGAGGATATTCCTGCTGTCCGCTTTACTTCGTGCTCGCTTCCATCAGGTCTATTTTGCAAGATCAATCCCTTCGAGCGAAAGCGCCTATCTTCACAGTCTGACGTTTATTGAATGAGCCCCGCAGTTCGCAGAACCATACGAGTATTATTGATTTATGCCATAGGCTGGACCTTGGCCTTTATGCTCCTGAGCATTCTGCGTACACCCAACCTTCAGGATTTTGCTCAATTGGAGCTATCTCCGGGCTCAAGGCTGCTCATTGTGCTGGCTGTGGGTCCTCTTGCAGGAATTCTTTCAGGATATGCCCAGCTTTTTCTGGAAGACAGGCTTTACAGGAAAATGAGCCTTGGAAGACTTCTTATGCTGAGATTCCTATACATGATCGTTTTCATCATGATCCTGACGGTACTGTTCTATGTGGCCTTCAGATCTTCTTTCGGTACTGACCTGGACCTCTTCACTTTTAATAAGTACGCCACGAGCTATTCAGTATACATCTATGTCTTCGTGGTGGATTTTATTCTCAATGGCTTTAGACTGGTGGATATCATGCTAGGGGAGGGCAATTTCTTTCGGTTCTTAGGTGGTAGGTTTTATCAACCTCGTGAGGAGCATCGCATATTTATGTTCCTGGACCTTCAATCTTCCACCCAGCTTGCTGAAAAGCTTGGCCACTTTACTTACAGCAGGTTCATCCAGGACTGCTTCTATGATTTGGGAATAGTGATGAACCAATATGCAGAGATCTATCAATATGTAGGGGATGAGGCTGTATTAACATGGCCTATGGACCAGGGCCTGAAAGATGCCAATTGCCTGGAAGCCTTTTTTGCATTTACAAAGGCTTTGAAAGAAAAGAGTGATTACTACTTAAAAGAATATGGGCACGAGCCCGTATTCAAAGCAGGGCTTCATGGAGGACTAGTCACGGTCACTGAGATAGGCCGGTACAAAAAGGAAATAGCCTATCACGGAGACCCGGTCAATACTGCCGCTCGTATCCAGGGGGAATGCAACACATTAAACCAAGAGCTTTTAATTTCTGAAGAGCTCAAGAATCAGATTCAAGCCAATAGCTATTCTTACAGAAGCGTAGGCAGTGTCAGTCTCAGAGGCAAAGAAGACAGCTCGGCCCTATTTGGAGTTGAGAAGAGTTAGAATAATATCCTAGAAGCCAGGCATTTTTGGAGCTTCTTTATAATCTCCAGCAGGTGGATCAAACTCACTATTATCCAAGCTTTCTTTAATCACCTCACTGGCTGAAACCATGATGGTCATGCCTTGTTCGTTTATTTGATACTCCAACGGCAAGCCTTTTAAGTCTTTGAATGCAGGGTTCAAGGACATCAGTGTTTCTGATTTCAAATCTTTAGCGTAAAAAACCTCCAGGTCAGGCGTATCTGCTTGTTTGATGATGGCCTTGTTGCAGAGGTAACCAGCAATTCGCTTCGTTTCACCTTCCACAAGCTTTATCTCTATTTTCTCCTCATCCTCTATTGGGATGGTAGATTTTATCTTTTGACCCATTCCATCCATGTAAGTGGTATTGGTTTTTGCATCTCCATCAAATATGGTCACATTGTTAAATCCCATCATACTCACTTCCATTTTTGTTTTACTGCCCTTTATCTTCAGTACGGATTCCGGAACTTCCTCAGGCATCATGTCCTTCATTTCCTTAGGAAGATTCGAATAAGACATTTTGTACTTAATGCTCCCTTCAAAATCTTGACCAGAAACGAGTAGGATGGATGCAAAGATGAATAAAGTCGCAAGTGACAAACTTTTCATGGCGGCGTATTTTATATTTCTAAGTGCTAAAAATACCCTCTTATCTATTAGTGAAATAGGATTTGGACTTAATTCAAATTGAATTTCCTCGGATTGGCTGAATCTCGCTATTTAACGTTCTTCCAATTCATCCAGTTCTTCTTCAAATCCACCTGAAAGGATTGGAAATCTACACCATGTCCTGGGGTCCACATTGAAATCATCCAGGTGAAAGCTTGGGGCAATGCGTTCGCGCTTCCATTGATTGATAGACCACAGTCTGAAGAATTTTCTGATCCACATCTTAAGACTTTCCGCTGGATAATCTTCTTTCATGATGTCAAACACTTCAACTGGGGACTTCCGCTCTCTGATGCCCCATTCTTCAATTTGCACCAATACTTCATAAGGCATGAGATCATCTTCATCAGTCTGATTTGTTGAGAGGGGCCGTAATTCGGCAGTTGGCTGTAACGAATTGACACCTCGTAACCCTTCAATTCCCAGTTCTTTTTCAGCGTATCGTAACCATTCCAGCACGAAGGCTTTGTCTATGGCAGCGATGGGGGAGATGCTACCACTGGTATCACCGTCCATAGTCGCATAACCCACATCACCCTCACTTCTGTTAGAGGTGGAGAGCAGCAGGTATCTGTCCAGATTTGCCATCATCCAGATAATAGGTGATCTCGCTCGTGCTTGAATATTCTGTAGCGTGATGTCATCTTTTTCCCATGTTAGATCACGACCTATCGCCTTTTCTACTTTTTTTGTGTATGATGATACCTCCTCGTCAATGGTCCAATTATAGAATGTCGCACCAATATTTTCGGCCAACATCTTTGCTGAATTAAAAGTCGAGTCTGAACTGTTTTGTGTTCCTTGATATGCCGTTTTTAGGAGCTGCTGGCAAATGGATTTTTGATCTTCCGGAAGATCCAGTCTCAGTTTAGATTGGATGTGTTTGTGCCCAAGCTCTTGAAGTGCCCATTTCACCATGAGTGCTACAAATACTGCTATGGAGCTACTGTCGGCACCACCGGATAGTGAAAGAACGAACCCATTGCTGCGGCTTTTTCTCAAGTAGTCAAATAGGGCCAAGGGGATGACCCTGGAAGTTTCTTCCAACCTATTTTCCCAGTCTGGCCTTACCTCTGATGCTTCCTGTGTTCCTGCATTGATTTTTAAGGTAAGGAGGTTGCAGTCTTGAAAGGATAACCTGGTATTTCTACCTATTAATCTACCAGACCTGGCAATGAGAATGTCTCCGTCGTAGATCATCCTCCCCGCCTCATTACCAAGTAAGTTGGTATAGAGATAGGTGCAATCAAATCGTTTTGATGAATCAGTAACCAATTTCTCACGAAACTGTCCTTTGCCAAATGCAAAATGGCTTGCACTTGGATTGAGGATAATATCCGGCTTTTTCGCGTAGTAACTTGCAGGTCTGTCCTCCCTCCACGCATCCTCACATATTTCGAATCCTACTGTGACGCCACCCAGATCGAATTGGAATGCTCCAAATGGTACTTTTTGTCCTTTTACTTCTACCTCATCCAGCAGTCCAAAAGGCCAACTCTCAAACCATCTTGGTTCATAGTGAACCCCTTCTTTGGGTAGGTGATGTTTTGCATAAAACCCAATAAGGGAACAGTTATGGATCACTGCCACTGTATTGTAAGGTTGATTGTCTTTTCTGAAGGGCAATCCTATTGTAACAGCAATATCAGTAGTATGTGGAATGATTTCTTCCAGCTTTTCCAGGGCTTTCTGAGGCAACCAGCTGGATAAAAACATATCCTCACAGCCATATCCCGTCAAACACAATTCTGGTAGACATAGCAGTTCAACTCCTGCCTCTTTTGCTTGGCCTATGGCCGTCAGAATATTCTTGAGGTTGTGGGCCCAATCCATGGGTGTTTGATTGAGGCAAGCACCTCCGACTGTTATGTCCCGCATCATGGATTGTAGAATCCGTCTAGCTTTTCAATTGTTTTGCGGGCAGCGTCTTGCTCTGCTTTTTTCTTACTGAAGCCATACCCTTTTTCATAAGGTTGGCCATCGATGAATATTTGGGCTATGAATTGACCGTTTCTGGTTTTTTGATCTTTATCGACGATCTCAAAAGTCAATTCTTTGTTTTCCTTCTGAGACCATTCTATGATTTTACTCTTGTGATTGGTGATGGTGTTGATTAGTTCGTCCAAATCGAAGTGATGTCTTATCAGCCTCTTGATTACAAAGTTCTTGCAAAACGAAAATCCTCTATCAAGATAAATAGCGCCGATCAGCGCTTCAAGAGAATCACCATAGATGGATTTAGGAGCCAAGGCTGCTTTAGGTTGATGGTACCGGATCAAGTTTTTCAATCCTAGCTTATGCGAAAGCTGATTCAGTACTTCTCGATTTACAATCTTGGAACGTACTTCTGTCAAGAAACCTTCTTCCTTAAATGGGAATTTCTGGAAAAGAAATTCGGCCACTACCATCCCGAGTATAGCATCACCGAGGTATTCCAACCTCTCATTTGACTCTTTAATTCCATGCTCATTTGTGGAAGCCATGCTGCTATGTTGCATGGCAAGCTTGTATAGAGACAGGTTTAAGGGTCTCTTTCCGATTATGGATTTTATGGCTTTGAAAAGTTTCCTATCTGATTCCTTGAGGGGAATACGTAAAGCATAGGAGATTCTTTTCAATGGAGGCACTTTTTGGTCACTCTGAGTACCTGCCGAAGATTACAGATGTATTGTGCCCTCCAAAACCGAATGTATTGCTCATAGCAATATCGATTTTTCGGTTTTGAGCCTTGTTGAAGGTTAAGTTCAACTTTGGATCAATGGTAGGATCGTCATTGAAGTGGTTGATAGTTGGAGGTATCACCCCATTCTCAATAGCATTAATACATGCAATACTTTCTATGGCTCCTGCTGCACCTAAAAGGTGACCTGTCATAGACTTGGTAGAGCTTATGTTCATACTGTAGGCATGATCTCCAAAAACCGTTTGAATGGCCTTGATTTCTCCAGAGTCTCCTAAAGGAGTAGAAGTACCATGGGTATTGATATACTCCACTTTCTCAGCATCTATGCTTGCGTCCCTAAGCGCTTCTTTCATCACTGCTACGATACCTATCCCATCAGGATGAGGTGCAGTAATGTGATAAGCATCCGCCGACATTCCGCCGCCTAATACTTCTGCGTAAATTTTCGCTCCTCTGGCTTTGGCATGCTCCAGTTCCTCCAAAATAAGGGCGCCTGATCCTTCTCCCAACACAAAACCATCTCTTTCGGCATCGTAAGGTCGTGAAGCAGTTCCTGGCGAGTCATTTCGCTCTGACAATGCCTTCATAGCGTTGAAACCTCCCACGCCAGATGGGACAACTGCCGCTTCGGAACCGCCTGATAAAATAATGTTGGCCTTACCTAGTCTTATATAAGTGAGGGCATCATTCAATGCATGGTTAGAGGAAGCACATGCCGAAACAGTGGCAAAATTGGGGCCTCTAAAACCATATTTTATGGATAGCATACCAGGAGTGATGTCTGCTATCATTTTAGGAATGAAAAAGGGATTGAACTTAGGCGTCCCATCCCCTTGTGCAAAATTCTGTACTTCGTTGTGGAATGTTTCCAGTCCACCTATACCTGAACCCCAAATAACACCTACTCGGTCTTTATCTATGCTGTCCAAATCTAGTTTTGAGTCTTGAATGGCTTCTTCGCTCGTGACCATGGCAAACTGTGTACCACGGTCCATTTTTCTAGCCTCTTTTCTGTCAAAGTGATCGGTTGGTGTAAAATTCTTAACCTCACAAGCAAACTTTGTTCGAAATTTTTCAGCGTCGAATCTTGTAATAGTGT
>CAZZHO010000240.1:0-5758 GCA_964653795.1 uncultured Roseivirgaceae bacterium
ATACGAGATGTCACCCACGTCAGCAGCATCACCTTTTGTTTATTCTTTCCTTGAAGAAGGAACAAACGGCTTTGTAGCAGATGAGTTGGCAACACTCGCCAAAGCACTTGAGGTGGATGCTTTACTCACTGTACAATTATCCACTCTCTATCAAACAAGTACCATCTCCTACTCAAGCATAGAATTCATTCTTCATGGAGTCGACGAGTCTGAAGCAGAAGGAGAACGAGGATGTATCCTTACAACCTATTCCCTATATCCCGACTTCCCGTATCCGTTCGTCTCCATTAGGAATGGCAAAACTTATTCTGAGAGATTTGGGGCCTATCGCAAGCTTCTTGAAAGATCTACTGAGAACTACCTGCAGTATACAAGTGAAGTAATAGAAGATCTGTTTTAATAGTCAGCTTTTCTCCCTCCCTGATCTACTAGTTGTCGCAGCATCCCATTAAAGTCTTCTTCATCCAAGAGTTGCTCTAAAGAAATATGCATCCTGTATCGCCAATAGTGCTGAGTAATTGCCGGCACATTAATCCTTTCATCTTCCGGTGACTCTCGCCTAAGGTTCATATCCATAGCCAGGAAGTCCTGGAGAGGAAAAATGGCTAACATGCTCGGGGAATGCATATGTTGATTGATAACATCTCTAGCAATCCATGGCTCACAGAAATAAGGTGCTCCTCCACTTAAACCCAAGATCTGATTATAAAATCTCTGTGTCTGGTCTTGATCTTCCTGCCACCACTCACGGAGACTGGACATGTCATGACTTCCTGTACTGCAAACACTCAAATAAGGATTATCCGCAGGATGCAAGAACTCTCTATCATCATTGGGCATTCTTTGAATGGCAAGAGACAAAAGAGAAAGCTCGTCCATTACACCCGGCACACTGGCGGGAACCATACCAAGATCTTCTCCTCCTATCAGCATATCCGTAGCATCCTTGATAGCAGGAAGTTTCCGCATGGCGCTATCTCTCCAGAAATCATTGTGTCTATGATAGAAGAAATGCACGTACAGTTCATTAAGACGACTTTTGGTGTAATCGTCAAGCTCACGATAAGAATAGGTACTATGGAACCCTATTCTCGGATTCCAAGCTTCTCCATTACTCAATGGAGCCTCCAAGAAAAGTACCTCGCCTAAAAGTCGATATAGGTTATTCCTTAGCCAATTAATAAAGTCAGCATTGTCTGGTTCGGCATCAACCCAACCATCAAAAATCTCTTTCACTTTCCGTTGTGTATCGACATGAGGTTTTAACCGATAGCACCCCTGCGAATACTCGTCCAGATAATCGTCAAAAACCATATGAGCATGATTCCCAAAAATCTCATAGACCATGTGCGTTCGGACATATGGCGTTGCAAACCGCTGAGGATCAAATCCAATGCCCCAATTTCCAAACTCCGAATTATGGATCGGCATAGCGGGGTTGAATCTTCCCATGAGGCCCTCCACATGTTCCCATGGAATCTCCCAAATCCTAAAGAAACCAAGAATATGGTCGATCCTGAATACATCAAAGTACTCGGACATCTTTACCAACCGATCACGCCACCACTCAAAATCATCCTCGGCCATCTTCTCCCAGTTATAAGTCGGAAAGCCCCAATTCTGACCGGAAATGGAAAAGTCATCGGGGGGAGCTCCTGCCTGACAGTCCATATTATACAACTCTGGCTTGATCCACGCATCAACTGAATTTCTATAAATACCAATTGGGATATCACCCTTCAATACCACCCCTTGAGACCTTGCATATTCAGACGCCTCTTTCAATTGCTTATCAAGATGATATTGAATGTAGTAGTGTATAGCGATATCGGAAAACTGATCTGCTGAAGGGTCAGCCAGCTCTTGGAGTTTGGCCTCATCTACAATTGCATATTCATCCCACTTTGTAAAGTCAGGAGTATTGTATCTATCCCTCAGGTAACTAAAGCAGGCATATGGCAGTAACCAGCTTTCATTTTCTTGGAAGAAGGCTTTGAAAGCTTTGCTCTTCAAAAAGCTCTCCTTCTTTTCATCGAAACTTAGCTTAAAGAAGTCTGACTTCATGACCATAACGGCTTCATAGTCCACTTCTGCCAACTTGTTTAGTCGCTGTGCTTCCTGATCTATTTGCTTTTGCTTTTTCTTATTTTTTAGTCCACCCATGGCCTGCATATTGGCATACATTGGGTGTAAGGCATGTACTGAAATGGCCGCATACGGGTACGAATCCACCCATGTGTGAGTAGCAACTGTATCGTTAACCGGGAGAATTTGTACAATTTTCATCCCGGTTTTTACGGACCAATCAACCATCGTATTGATATCCGTAAACTCACCAACTCCTCCTCCCTTATCCGATCGAAGCGAGAAAACAGGAATAGCCACGCCAGCAGCTTTCCAGCTACCAACTGGGTATTCAAAGTATTCATCTGAAATGATCACGGAAGACTTCTTCAGGTCATATGCCTGGAAGTATCTGTTATCACGATTTTCCCAGGTAACTACCCTCTTCTCCTCGTGACTGTAAATCACATACTTATATTCAAAGGGAGTCTTAACTCCTTTTGCTGCAATGCTTGCTGACCATACTGGATAGGTTGAATCATCCATCAAAACGACTTTAGATTCATCCCATTCTCCCAACTCCTTGATTGATCCAATAATACCAAAAGAGTAGTCTTTCCCAATTCTTGGAGCTCTGATCTGGAAACGGATGTAAGATCCAGAGACGGTCTTTCCAACATTACTTTTTTCTCCTTCACGAGTGAAAAAGGCCTTTTTAAAAGGCGATGTATACAAGGAATTATCAGGATGATTTGATGACCGCCAATTGTCCTTTACACGAAGAGCACCTTCGTCTTTACCTAGATTCAGCTTTCTTTCGTCACCGAACTCGTAGAAGATGGCACCATTATTTTCATCCTTCAAAAAGTATCGATATGAAAAATTTTGAGACTTTGTTTCAATCTCTAACTCCCATTGCTCCCCTGGCCCAGGCGTTAAAGGAACCGCCTTCGATTCATCAAATGATCCAAGCTCCTCTATCGATCCGGATATATAAATTCCTTGCCCCCAGTGGGTTCTATAATCGATCTGAAATTTAATTTTCACTGCTATTCTATTATCCTTTCTACCAACTCACAATTTGTTCCGACGAATCCAGGCTCTTGTTTAGCACAAACACTGTGGATCTTTCAACTCTACCTTCTTCAGCAAAAGCATCGAATTGAGAAATAGGCTCGAAATATGAGAAATCCACCATTTTCTCAGCTCCCGAAACATCTTCGTAACCATGAAGTACAATTTCCAATTTCGAAAAAGCAGAAGGATAGTTCCCTTCAGGTGCTGATATCTTCAATTCATTGCTTCCATTGAATTCGATTAATCTCGAAGCAGAAGATCCTTTCCGGTAGTCAAGAGACTTTCCGTCATCCTCATATAATTCAAATTTATCTCCGCTCTGCCCTGCATAAAGGTGAAGTGTCAAGGTACCATCATGCTCCTCGTCTGTATACTGCACCAATGGCTGCATGGGTAAAATCGCACCTGCCTTGACAAACAATGGCAGTCTCTCGATGGGACAGTCTGCATAAATGACCTGACCTCCTTCATGCAGTTCGCCGGAATGTAGATCATACCAATTACCTTCTGGTAAATAGACTTTTGTTATTTGCTTGTCACTTTCGACTGGAGCTACCAATATAGATGGACCAAATAGGAATTGATTCTGGAACCTATGATCATAGATATTTTGGTCATGGGTATAATCCAATGCTAAACTGCGGCTAATAGGTAGACCGGTTAGGGTAGCCTCCCTGAAGTATGTGTACACATATGGAAGCAGTCGATACCGTAGGTTGATATAGTTTCTTGATATTTCTTCCACTTCTTCACCAAAGGCCCAAGGTTCAGCATCTGCCGTATTCACAAAAGTGTGGGCCCTTAAAAATGGCTGGAAAACCGCTATAGAGAGCCACCTAGCAAAGAGCGCAACCTCAGTCCTTCCAGCAAAACCAGCAATATCATTTCCAGTAAAAGCAACCCCTGACAGACCAACTCCTGAAACCATTCGACATCCAAGCATCATATGTTCGTCCGTTGATACATTGTCTCCTGTCCAAAGAATTCCGTAGCGCTGAAATCCAGAGTATGCCGCCCTGGTAATGGTAAAAGTCCTTTTATTCTCAGCCAGTTTTTCTACTCCCTCTTTGGTAGCTCGAGCCATCTGTGTACCATAGACATTCCTCGCTTCTTTACTACTGGTTTTATGACCATCGTAATCAAACTCCATAAGGTTCGGCATGAAGTTGCCCCATGAGGCTATCTCATTCATATCATTCCAGAAACCTTCAACTCCTTGATCCACGAGCTCTTCGAATTTCTTGCCCCACCACTCACGTACATCCGGTCTGGTAAAATCCGGGAAATGGCAGGTTCCTGGCCAAACATCAGCCGAGTATAGACCTCCATCTGGAAATTTCACAAATACATCCTTCTCCAGCCCATCGTGATAGGTCTCATAGCCTTCCTCGATCTTCACTCCGGGATCAATAATCACAGTAATATGAAAGCCATCCTCCTTCAGTTCGGAAATCATTGATTTCGGGTTAGGGAATCTTTCTTTATCCCAGGTAAAAAGCTTATAGTCCTTCATGTAGTGTATGTCATGATACAATACATCACATGGTATTTTCTTATCTCTAAAAGTCTTAGCGACAGTGGTCATTTCATGCTCTGGATAATAGCTATATCGACATTGTTGATACCCTATTCCCCATTTAGGAGGCATTTCCATACGACCAGTCAACCAAGTGTATGCCTCAATAATCTCCGCTACCGTTTTTCCTGAGAAGAGATAGTAATTAATATCTCCACCTTCCGCGGTAAAGGATGAAAATCGATGATTACTAGCTCCAAAATTGAAATGAGATTTATAAGAGTTATCTAGAAAGACGCCATAGACTCTCCCACTGTGAATGCCAATATAAAAAGGAATGGTGCTGTAAATAGGATCTGTAGATGCCCCGTAGCCAAAAGCATCTGTATTCCAATTGGTGAAACCCTCTCCTCTTTTATCCAGGTTTCCTGTTTTTTCGCCAAGACCAATAAATCTTTCTCCTTCCTGAAGTGTCTTGTAAACCGCAGCATGATCTCCGTTGAAGCCTGCCCCCAATCCAGGGTCGTCTGACACGAGCGTTTCTCCTTCCAGATTGGTAAGATTTATTCTGAAACTTTTTTTATCAATCACCAAATGAGCTGAGTCAGTCTCGATCGTCACGGATTGAGCTTCTTCAGAAATTGCGGATTTCGCTATTTCAGGTTCCTGAATTACAGCGTAGGAAAAATTTCTAAAATTTTCCTCTTTCGTAATGTGAATTCGGAAAATATCCGGTCTGTAGACAGACACTTTGAATCGAGCTTCCTCCGTGCTCCCAACTACTTCATTCTCCTTGCAAACGATTGTTTGCACAGCACTCATAGATTTGAATAAATGACCCATTTTTTTCGTTTAAAACAGCAGCGAAAAATACTCAAAAACCTCCAATAAGCAGCAAAAAGCGAATTCTCGTCGAAATATGAACAGCTCCAATTTTCATGATATGAAAAGCGGAAATCGATATT
This sequence comes from uncultured Roseivirgaceae bacterium, assembly GCA_964653795.1. Lineage (GTDB taxonomy): Bacteria > Bacteroidota > Bacteroidia > Cytophagales > Cyclobacteriaceae > JAWPMT01. The sequence goes on from CAZZHO010000240.1 coordinate 5,623, forward strand.
ATTTTCAGATTCTTTTTCCTCTTAAAACAAAACATATCTTTGCCCTCAAATTCTAATACCTTTTTGAACTTATGAAATTCAGACCAGGAGTACTTGCCGGTCAAGAAGTGACTGACCTACTGAACTACGCAAACGA
>CAZZHO010000241.1:0-4493 GCA_964653795.1 uncultured Roseivirgaceae bacterium
AACCCAATACACCGATTCCGTTCACCATGGGTGTGTGCGAGTCAGTTCCAACCAGGGTGTCTGGGAATAAATAACCATCGCGCTTTATAACACCTTGAGCCAGGTATTCAAGATTCACCTGATGGCAAATGCCCATTCCCGGAGGTACTACGCTGAAGTTACTGAATGCCTGCTGCCCCCATTTCAACAGCTTATACCTTTCACCGTTGCGCTCATACTCCAAGTCCACATTTTTCTGATAAGCGTCCGGTGTACCAAAGTGGTCCACCACTACTGAATGGTCGATCACCATATCCGCTGGAACAATGGGATTGGTTTTGCTGGTGTCTTTTCCCTTTCTGGCTACTTCGGCCCGAATAGAAGCTATGTCGACCACCGCGGGTACGCCTGTAAAATCCTGCATCAATACTCTGGCAGGAGAGTAGGGGATATCTTTTTTTCCGGCAGTTTCTTTCCAGTTCAATAAGGTATCAAGGTGCTCTTCTGTAACAGCGAAACCGTCGTAATTTCTGATAGCATTTTCCAGTAAGATCCTTATGGAATAAGGAAGCTTTTTTACGATGGGTTTTTTCTGAGCTAAATCGAAAAGACTAAAGTATTTGTGTGAGCCGAGCTGACTTGGTAACTCTTTTTCAATACCGAAAAAATCCTTTGGCATTTATGTGGGGTTTAAGTGTGAACGATCTACTAAAAACAACAGTAGGAATTTAAATTAGTTTCTTCAAGTGATAAGTGCTCCAATCAAGCAGTATGGCCAGAATTGATTAGGAAACCTTCGTTAGTTTACCCACTGGGTATCGAGTGTAGCGGTATCTATTCCATGCTTGGCCAGGCTTTTGTCCATCACTTGAACGATCGAAATTAAATCTGCAGTATTTCGAATGTCGTTTCGGATAGCACGCTGACTTATTATATAGTTTGTCAACATTGAGTTTCTAAGCTCCATGATTTCTACGATTTTGCTAATTGACGTGGGGTCTGTGAAATCAAGTGTTCTTTGGAGTAATTGAGCATTTCTTTTGGACTGCTCATTGAGAACCTCATAAAATGAGTGCTCGGAAAGGTATATTTCATTGTAGAGTGAAATGGAAGTTCGAATAGAATCTCTTTCTACAAGGTCTGAATGTTTGATGATTTCATCGTAATAGGGGCTTGGAAAGCGCCATTTTGGAAAATCTGCAGCACTCATTTTCATCATTAAAATGTTAGTAGAGTCTTTGCTTCCTTTTTGATATCGTAGAAACCGATCGATGTAGCCTAGATCGGTGGTGTCCTGGCATGCCCAGCAATTACCAAGTGTCGTGTCTGAGGTCATGCGGAACTCATAGATGTCATCGTGAATGTCGTTCCTGAGGTTCAGTAGGATGTTTACGTATTGCTCTTTTTCTCTAAGGTCCTCTCGTACATCCTCAAAGTAGAAAGCTCCCACCACCGAACCAAAGACGAGTGCCGCTTCCCCGATCCATTTTCCAATTGATTTACTTTTTGTGGTCATTTGCTAGGTCCAGTTTTTGATACGTCCATTACTGATTCTTCATAAATCTAGTCCAAGGTATTTTAAAAGTGGTTTTGCTTGGAAGCAAATAAAAAGCCCAGATCATTGATCCGGGCTCGTATGTTTCTGTTATCTAGAGATTACAGATTAGACTACCAACTGCTTGCTAGATGGTTTGAAATCAGTGAGATTGATACCTTCTACTGCTGCTTCATACTCATCCATTTTAGGTGTTCGGCCAAGGATGGTTGAAAGCACCACCACCGGTGTAGAGGATAGCAGTGATTCTCCTTTTTTCTCATCGGAATCTTTTACCACCCTTCCTTTGAATAGTCGAGTAGAGGTGGCCATGACGGTATCACCTGGTGCTGCCTTTTCCTGGTTACCCATGCATAAATTACAGCCAGGTCGTTCCAGATATAGGATATTTTCATATTCCTTTCTTGCCGCAGCTTTTGGTGCATCATCGTCGAAGACAAAACCGGAGTACTTCTCCAGTACTTCCCAATCTCCTTCTTCTTTCAGTTCATCTACAATATTGTAAGTAGGAGGGGCTACTACCAGTGGAGCCTGAAACTCCACTTTGCCTTGTTGCTTCTCAACATTCTTCAGCATTTGGGCCAGAATTTTCATATCTCCTTTATGAACCATACAGGATCCTACGAAACCAAGGTCTACTTTCTTTTCTCCTCCGTAGTAAGAGAGAGGCCTAATAGTATCGTGCGTATATCGCTTGGAAACATCGAGGTTATTTACATCCGGATCGGCAATCATAGGCTCACCTACAATGTCAAGATCTACTACTACCTCTGCGTAGTACTTGGCATCCGCATCAGGTTTCAGTGCGGGTTTTTCACCAGATCTGATTTCTGCAATTCTCTTATCTGCAATATCAATCAGACCTTGTAGTACTTGTGGGCCATTGTCCATGCCCTTTTCGATCATGATTTGGATACGATCCTTGGCAATTTCAAGTGACTCGATCAATGTTTCATCTTCAGAGATACAGATAGAAGCTTTTGCTTTCATCTCTGCTGTCCAGTCGGTGAAAGTGAAAGCCTGGTCAGAAGTAAGTGTTCCGATGTGTACTTCAATCACCCTGCCCTGGAATACGTTTTCTCCATCAAACTGATGAAGCATCTGCGCCTGTGTGGCGTGTACCACATCTCTGAAGTCCATGTAAGGCTTCATTTCCCCTTTGAACGTAACCTTCACTGATTCAGGGATTGGCATAGAGGCCTCACCTGTTGCCAGCGCCAGCGCTACCGTACCTGAGTCTGCGCCGAATGCAACACCTTTCGACATTCTGGTGTGGGAGTCACCACCAATAATCACTGCCCAATCATCCACGGTGATGTCATTTAGCACTTTGTGAATTACATCCGTCATGGCGTGGTATTTGCCTTTTGGATCACGCCCGGTGATGAGTCCAAAGTCATTCATGAACTTCATCAACTTAGGGATATTAGCTTGTGCTTTTTTATCCCAAACTGATGCCGTGTGACAACCAGACTGATAAGCACCATCTACAATAGGAGAGATGGTTGTAGCAGCCATTGCTTCCAGCTCTTGAGAAGTCATTAAGCCAGTAGTATCCTGGGAGCCCACTATGTTGACTTCAACACGTACGTCAGATCCGGCATGAAGTGTAGCTCCCGGAGTAGTACCCACAGCGTTTCTATTGAATATTTTCTCGACAGCTGTAAGTCCTTGTCCGTCTTTTGTTATCTCCTTAGAAGGAGCATAAACTACGGGTGCTTCTATTCCCAAAGCCTTCGCTGCGAAGGTTTGTAGTTTTTTTCCAAAGACCACAGCGTAAGAACCACCTGCTTTGATGAATTCAACCTTTTGAGGAGTCAATGAGCTAGAGATATCGATCAACTCTTGATCTCCGTTATAAAGTTTTTTCTTTTTCGTGTTGATGGTAAGTACTGTGCCTGTTGCTACAGAATAAGCTTCCTCCAACACTGGTTCGCCATCTGCGTCGGTGACGTTATTGCCATCTGCGTCCTTCTTCTTAACCCAATTTTTGAGGTCGATACCGATGCCACCTGTAACACCCACCGTGGTTAGGAAAATTGGAGAAATACCATTTGTTCCCGCAATGATGGGGGCAATATTGACAAAGGGAACGTATTTGCTGGATGGAATACCTGTCCAAAGGGCCACATTGTTTACACCAGACATTCTGGATGAACCTACTCCCATGGTTCCTTTTTCGGCGATAAGCATCACTCGCTTGTCGGGGTGTTGTGCCTTCAATGCAGCCAAATCTTGTTGCATTTGTTTATCGTGCTCGAAGATGCTTTGGCCGTGTAGTTCACGATCGGATCTGGAATGCGCGTCTGCTCCCGGAGATAGCAAATCGGTAGAGATGTCTCCTTCGCCTGCTATGAAAGTGACAATTTCAATCTCTTCGTCTACATCTGGTAGTTTGGTGAAAAACTCTGCATTTGCATAGCTTTCAAGCAATTCCTTTGCAATTGAGTTTCCTCCCTTATAGGCCTCTTCGAGTCTGGCTGTATCCGCATCATAAAGGAAAACTTGTGTTTTCAATACTTTGGCGGCCTCTGCAGCTATCGCAGCTTCTGATCCCAAGGCAAGATCCAACAATACTTCAATGGAAGGTCCACCTTTCATATGAGATAATAGCTCAAATGCGAATGCTGGCGTAATCTCTTCAACAACCGATTGTCCAAGGATGATTTCTTGCAGGAATTTTGCTTTGACACCTGCGGCGCTGGTAGTCCCAGGAAGGGTATTGTAAATGAAAAAATGAAGTGAGTCCGCCCGATTGGTGTTGTAGGTGTCTTTGATTTGGTCAATGATTTCACTCAGCAGTGCAGCATCATCTATAGGTTTAGGGTGAAGCCCCTGACCTTTTCTTTCTTCGATTTCCTGGAGATAATCGTTGTATAAACTCATGTTAAAGTCTTTTCAATATTGAATGGGAATAAGATCATTAAAGTTTGATCTCTCTAAATGCTATCCAAAATTA
>CAZZHO010000241.1:4593-5685 GCA_964653795.1 uncultured Roseivirgaceae bacterium
CCTGTGTCAAAGTGATCTACTTTGTTAATCAGATAGATGCTTTTGTTGTAGTCGTAGTTATTTCGATATTTATGGTGGTCAAGTGCGCTATTGTACTTTGATAAGTGAGGAAACGTGCTGGTCAAATCAAACCCTTCAGGAATGAAGACCTTGGATACATTTCTACAGCCGAGGCCGAAGTACAAATAGATATCATCTGCAAGGTCAGCTAGTTGCTCCTGAGTTTCATCGCCGGTCAACACAGCCACTGATGTGCGATTTTTCCTTATCACATTCGGAATGTGCTTGAAATAGTACTCAAAGTAGCGACTGGTGTTATCGCTACCTGTGGCGATAACAGCATCAATATCTTTCAGCAGCTCTTTGGTTTCAATTTGTTTTCCTAATTCAGGAGAAATTTCAGCGATCCATGAGATTAAGCTAGTGGTTAAAATGTTGTCTTGTGAGCTCACTTTTACAATCGCCTTATGACCTGAAAGGAGAACGCACATAAGATCATGAAAACCAACCATCGGGATATTGCCAGCCATCACTACTCCAACATCTTTATTTCCAGAAGCTGATAGATCATAATTGGAAGTCCATTTTTCCAGGCTTTCGGACTGAAGCATGTAAGCAATGCCCTCTAACGCGTTTTTGACATTCAACTCAGTAAACCAGTTGTTTTCGTTGAAAGCTCTTCTGGAAATGGTCGAGAAATCTTCTTTCGACAGGTTCCCTATTTTTTTTCCTAATAATTCAAATACCTGAATTCGGTCGCTGACATTCATGCGCGCAAATTTAGTTTTTAGTTGTCGGGTTTTTGGGGCTTAAGTTGCTGGTTTTAGGTTCTTGGATTCTAGTTTTTGAGTTGAGATGAACCAGATTTGTGACCGAGCTCGAAGTAAATATCAATGCAAAATAGCCCTGATCGTGGGTAGAGGGCGAGGTAGAGTGGAGAGCAGGACTATCAGTAGAGGCGGAGGTGGAAGTGTTCGCTCCAAAACATTCGTTGAAAAAGCTGTTTTAAAGAAATCTTTAATCTTTTTTGGGCGTTGTATGGTTATTAACTTCGAGCAAAATTTGAAAAAGAGATAGTACGATGGCAATAAT
>CAZZHO010000242.1:0-5657 GCA_964653795.1 uncultured Roseivirgaceae bacterium
AACTGCTTAATACGGTAGCTGCTAATAAGATCACCATTCCATATCTCCATATGTGGGTAGTTGGAGTAAGTTTGGGTTTAAGGCTTTCTTCTTGTTGTTTCATGTCTACTATTGAATTTGACCAACTTATTAATTTGATGGTACAAAAATCTTAGTAGAAATGTTTCTGTTCATTGACTTGAGTTAAGAAATCAAAGAACAGTCTCTTATCAGGAATTAGGCAGAGATTGCCGGATATAAGTTTATTTTAATAGGCGTTTTCGGATTCGACTGAGTGACTCGGGTTTTATACCCAAATAACTTGCAACGAGGTATTGAGGAACCCTGTTTAGAAGATCGGGAGATGTTTTTTGTAGGTTCTTATATCGATCCTCTGGAGAAAGTTTGATGAACTCATCGTACTTCATTCGCTGATTGGCCAACTGGTCTTCCATTACATTTGACCCAAGTGCCGCAAGTCTTGGCAGCTTTCGCATAAGTTCGAAGCTGCTTTCTGTGGTTCCTATCGAAATAATACAATCTTCCGTACATTCAAGATAGTATTCTGAAGGTTTTTTGGTGGTATAGCTTACTGGGGTAATTGGTTGGGCTTCTGTAAAAAAATCAGTGACTTTGAGTTCTCCATCGACTAAATAATAGCTCATCACACACCCTTGAAGAATAAAAAAACACTCCTTAGCGATAGTACCCTCAGATAATAAGATAGCTCCTTTTTTACAAGACCGTATTAAGCTCTGATTTGAAATAATATCTATCTCTTCCTCAGTTAGGTCAATATATTTTGATAGAAAATCTAAGATGGGATTGCTCATTATTTATTTAATGTGTGGTAATGCGCGCGTAAGTGAGGTTCAAGATACGTAAGAATCCCGTGAACATAAAGGCAAGCGGTTGTATATGATTTTCTACGATTCGGGTGGGTTAGCGCAGGCTTTATATGGAGGGATTCTGGGAGTAGATTGTAGCGCAAAAAGTGGCGAGGAATCTTGCTTACGTAATGTTAAGCGTTGTACGTTCGCCGGTGCTCTTTGGGAGGCAGTATACTTGGCTGCCGCTTTTTGGCTTACGCGCGCATTGAAGCGCAAGGATCATACGGGGAGTTTATCGATAGTTAGGTGTATTATTTTCATGTTATTATAGGAGGTTGGCAGTGTTGGATGGCGTCGGGTACAAAGTCGGAGCAGGGTAAGCCGCGTGGGCGGATTCGAGGCAGATAGATGTAGTGTTAACAGGTTTAAGTTATTAGAGTCATAAAGTTTGGCTTAAAGTAGTTCAGGGCCGCAGTATGAGGGGGAAGGGGAGGCGTGGGTCGAGGAAGGCGGTGCCGAACGAGGCATGTGCGTGCGCGGTAGGAGGGTTCAGGCCAACCGGATCATGAACTGATGATTTTCTTAGAACCTAATCTTCGATAAACGGAAGGATGATCAGACGAGTCCGCCAGGCGAGTCGTATTGCGCTTCAACGCCCAACTAAAATGAGTATGCGCCCCAGTTGCTAGAAGCACTAAAGTGTCTGTTTCGTATTTTCCTTTCAACTTACTCTAGTCGTATATTCATTTTAGTGGTTGTTATGGGGATTTTTATTGGGGCATTTCGTTATTTGTTTCAATTGTATTCAATTTCATACTAATCTTATCTCGGAAGCTCAATCAATTATAAGATAGAAAGTCCTTTAGCATACGCTTATTCATCGTTTTTTTGATTTCTAAGTAACATAGCAATTTTGAAAGCCATTAATTGTAATTATTTTGCTCATATGGAGCAGATTTTCAGCAAGGAAGTTCTTGAAGTTTTAAGTGGATGGAAATCAATTATTGGTATCGTTGCACTTCTTATTTTGGTTGCTCTAGTTATCATAATCGCATTAATCAAGTCCGAAAAATTTGATTCTGATAAAACATTAAAAACGATCCAGTGGGTTTTGGGAACCTTATTTATACTTGTTGGGACTACATACTTCACGAGTTCTTCCAAAGTGTCAATTCAGAAAACTTTGAAAGGACGGGTTATGGTAAATGGGAAGCCAAAGGGAAGAATACAAGTTAGTATTCCAGAACTTGAGCAGAGAGAGTATACCAACGATTTTGGGAATTTTGAGTTTCAATACCAAATTTCGGGAGACGAGTATGATAGTCTAACTATCGAAATTTCCAAGGGTTTGAGTTATTGGACTTATAGATTCAATATATCATCTCTTTTGGATGGAAAAAATGTGATTTCACTTGTCGATAGTACAACGCAGGTAAAAAAGTCGTCAAATACGCAAAAGACGATTAAGAAAGAAGAGCCTACAGTATCTGTTGAGGATTCTGATAACAATTTAATTATAGTTGGTGACAACAATCAGGTTGATAAAGACTAACAGTAGATCAATGAAATATATCTGTTCATTTTGCTTGCTAATTTTTGTCTTTAACTCCTTTTCACAGAAGGTTGATTTTAGTAACAGCAATAACAACATAACCATATTGGGTGATAGTAATGCAATCAAGGTTGAGAGCTTGGTGTCATCATACGAGGCAGCAACTAATGAGGCATTTAAGAATATTTCTAATTCAGATAGGCTGAAAATGGTAATCACCAAATATGAATTACAAAGTAAAAGTGATGATGAAAGATACTTTTTTATTAAAGACATTGAGTTCGATAAAATCAAGATACTAGTAGATACAGAATTATTACTTTACTACGATATAACACAGTATGATGAAATCTACCCTGATTTTAAATCCAACCTTCATATCTACAAACTCAGAAACGAATATGGTTTTTTAAGTAACTCTGCTTCAAGAGTTCTTAGTGGATATCAATCAGTACAACCATTCAATTCTAATGAGTATACTCTAGTTCAAATCAAAAAGGAATATAATATCATTGATAAAATGGGTAATGCCATTATGGGGCAAGATTATGTTGATCTTTTAGGTCAAACCAAACCTCACGTTTATGGTAATACCTTGAAGGCTAGGTGCTATTTGGGTTTGACATTCGACTTTGACTTAAATCAAGGTTCTTGGTCCGATGAGAGTTTGATAAGAGAACTTGTATCCACTAAATGGTACATTTTTAAAACAGTTTTGAGAAAAAGTGATGGTTTGATATTTACAGACTACACTGGAAATCAACATGTTTGGAATTCTACAAATAGTAGTTGGCAAAACGAAAAACTTTATCACGCAATGAAATCATTGCTCATTGATAACGACAAGATTTTTCTTGAAAGATTCGAAATCCGTGATGACCCAGTTTACATCTCCAAAAATTCAAAATCAAGATACAGCTATTTCTTTGATGCTTTTGTAACCTCGGAGGAAGCTATTTTGAGAAATTTTTCATCAATTCCAGTCAACGATCGTTGGCGACATCTGGTTAAGATTGATTCAATCGTTTCACTAACGTCAATATTTTCTCGAAGTATAATACATGCTTTCATTGATCTGGATAATCCAACGAACTTTATACCAATACAATCAAAAAGGACCCAGCCAATTTTTCAAAAAGGTTCTGACTTTATTGTAATTAGTGGACTATCCAAAAGTGGTAAAGAAAAGCAAGGTCTTTTTTTACCTACATTGGATAGTATAGTTCTACCTCGGTTTGATGAAATCACGCCAATGGGAGATCTGACATTCATTACTAAGACCAATGGAATTGGTTACCAACTTAAATCTTTTGGAAAAAATAATTCTGAAAGACCTCTGTTTGAAGAGATGATATGGAATTCTATTGATACTTGCAGCAATAGAAGTTTTGTAGGAAAACTAGCTGAAACGGAGGCTGAAACACATGGATTTGCACTTTTTACCCATCTAGGTCAGAGACTGACTGAAGAATTTGATAGAATGAATTGTCCCTGTGAAGGAATGATTAGAGTGGCCACAAGAAAGAAACACGTATACCAGTACGGATTTTTGAATGACGAAGGAATTTTAGCAATTCCCACTAAATACCCAGAAGCTACTGATTTTCTAAAGGAAGGTTATGCTCCTGTAGGTAAGTTGGGGAAAAAGAAAAAGAAGATAAATAAGAATGGTTATTATATAAAGTAAATCATTTGATGCCACGTTTATTAATTAATACTCGTTCATTTCATTTTTCTTAGGGAGAATTCTTCCCCATAACGCTCAGATAAGCTCAGTGAGCATGTCCTTTCAAATTCAACCTAAAGTTAGTTTTCTTCATTATCATTTGCAGATGGCTCAGCTTGCTCATTGAGCTTATCGTTTGTTAGCATCTGTTTGCTCAAGTTCACCGTAAAGCAAACTTTTCAGTTTTGAACCTTTAACCTCAGGAAGGTTGTAGGCGAAATCAAACTTGGAAATTGTTTCCTCGATTTCCTTCTTAAGATCATTGAAGTCTTCCGAAATCCATGCTGAACACTTTTCCTCATTGTCATAAGTTGAGGCTATTTTTTGGAATTTGATATAGTAATCATTGATTTGGGTGATAAGAGTATTGTATTGGTTGATAAAGGTCACGAGTTTATTTATGGAAAACTTTGCGTTTATTTCACCAACAGTTCCTTTGTATAGAGAAGTGTTTGACTGAATAGCCAAGTCCTGTATAGTATCAAATTTAGTTTCAAGCTTTCCATAAAGTGATTCCCAATCATCATTCTTTCTACAATAAGTTAGACTGTTCTCATAGTCGATCAAACTTACATAATCATTGAAGAGGTTTTCACATTGTGATTTGAGCTTGATATTTTCTTCTTTCAGATATTCTGTTTCAAAGTAAATGATATTGAGACTACTGCTCATCTTCGCAGTAAAGTCCAAGATACAAGCAACTTTATTGAAATCCGTGTTTTTATCAGTTTGGGTTTGATCGGACAATAAAATACTTGATATAGATAGAGCAGTTGTTATAAATGGGTTCGATTGAAGGAAATCAGGCAATACAAACTTATTTTTCTTCTTAAGTTTATTATTAATAGATGTAAGGTTTTTAGAGAAGTCAGGGTAACTGTGCGGGTTGGATAAAGATAACAAACTCTGTTGAGCGTTTAAGCTCGTAAAGTGGTGATCCAAGTCAACTATTTTCTCGTACAATAACTTGATAATTTCAACACCTTTTCTGTATCTAATTTTGAGTGACTTGATTTCATACTCCTTTTTTGTTATCTGCAATTGATCAGTTTGCTGTATCTTCTGGCTTAGTCCAATAATGTAAGAATCTCGTGCAGAGTCGCTTTTGAATTGACCGGTGGCCACCTTCAATACTTTATTTATTTCTTCAAGTTTTATTAGAATTGGTTCTATATCTGCTTCGTATCTTTCCTCAATTTCCTCAATTTGATCGGTAGCATCATTAATAAGTTCAGTTAACTGTAGTGAATCACTTTTAAGATTCTTTGAATCTTGAGCATTTAAGCTATTCACAATAATTATTAAAGTAATTAAGAATAAGACTCTCATATTATTAGGCGATTTGATGCTAACGCACAGCTATCGGGCGTATGTCCGCAGCTGGTGAATAGCACTAAAGTAGTGAAATCTGCCGAAGCTCACAACGGTTCCAAATGGCACTGCATTCTGAAAATCAAAAACTCCTGCGAGCAAAAGATGGTAGAAAGCACAGCCATATCCCAGCGGCAGATATCACGGTCGAGTTGCACTGAAACCAGCCAGAAAGCACTAAGACATATGCCCGATCAGC
>CAZZHO010000243.1:0-5642 GCA_964653795.1 uncultured Roseivirgaceae bacterium
CATTTCTCCTTAGCACATCATTCTCGCCCCAGGTTGCAGTGGTTTCCAGTGGATATGATATGCCTTTTTTGTTGGGCATAGTCACTAGATATACTGGTTGTGCCTTTGGGATACTGGTATCATATCCTTGAGCCGAAGCCTCTGGGACTATTTGTAAAAAGCTAATAAAGCTGAGGTTGATAGCTATAATAGCCAATAGGATGTTAGTTATTTTCTGTGATTTCATAAGCAAAGGTTTTGAACAAAAGATACCAACTATTTATCATTTGGCTCAAAGAGTACTTCATATAAGCTAAGCTCTGCATAGCTGGTACCAAGACCTTTATGAATGTTTTGTAAAGGAATGCTTTTCGTGGGCGGCAGGATGGGAACGCGCCCGGCTAGGGCTGCGACCTGTCGCAGGTTCTTTAAGATGGCTTTAATAAAAAAAGCTGACCAAATAGATCAGCTTGAAATTTTGTCGGGGCGGCAGGATTCGAACCTGCGACCCCCTGCTCCCAAAGCAGGTACGCTAACCGGACTGCGCTACGCCCCGAACATCTCCGTTTCAAAAACGGAACGCAAATGTAGCATTTTTGAAATATCAACAGTAGGAAATTTAAAGTATTTAATTGCCGACAATAAATATTTCTTATTCGTTGAGAGGGACTGGCTATTTACTCCAATTCATAGGCGGTTAAAGTACCATCCAGAACTATGAAAGTACATCTAAATCACCATTTATATCTCCAAAGATTATTGTGCTAGGCAATGAGTCGAATTTTTATGTCTACATAGGCAGCCTTTATCATGGACCTAATTCCTTCTTCATTGGTCCATGCTCCTGGTTTTACTTTTATGTGACGCATCCTCTTACCTGAGCCTTCCAACATCCGATAGGGGTCCTGTAGTTCCGCACCATAGAAGAATCCAATATTGACATGGTGAGTAAAAGCATTGACATATGCAAAGGGAGCCTGGTCATAACAAGCGATAGGATATCCATCGTGAATGATGCTTTCCACATCATGACCGCAATTTTGCATTTCCAAAAACCACTTCTTCGCGATTTGTCCAAGATCGGTGGGTTTGGATTCCAGCCACTCTGCAAAAGTCATGTCCTCCAAATCCTTTCCTGAAAAGCGCAGAATCTTGTCCATCAGGTGAAAAGTTACAGTTTATCCCTTTCAAAATAATATTCCTTATTTTGAATTAATCTTAAGCGCTTTGAGATATGATAAAGCTAGCTGTATTGCTCACCGTCCTGGCTGCCAATCCGGTTGATACCGTCTATCTGGAAATTGAGGAGAGAGGAGAGTCCATGGAAACAGTAGATTGGTTAAATAAAACCATTCGCAAATTTCAAAGTTCTGATCCCAGTTCTGCGACCACACTAGCTCGTGAAGCCCTTGAAATATCTAAAAGACTCAACTATGATATTGGTACAGCGAACTCACTTTTCAACATAGGTCTTTCCTTTTGGTACAGGGATTTGCATGATCAGGCCATGGAATACTACCTGCAATCACTCACCTATTTCGAGCAAGCTGGCGAGGAATCTGAAATCGCCAGATTGAAAATGAACATAGGGATTACTTACGATGAGCTAGGCCAAACGCCGAAAGCCAAAAGGTATATCATAGACGCATTAAATACCTACACACACTTGCAGGACTCGGCTCGCATTATCAATGGCTATTTGAATTTAGGTGTTATCTATTTCTATGAAGAACAGTATGATTCTGCTTTGTACAATTTCCAGACTGTAGAGGCTTATGCCGAAAGAAAGCGCGACCCTGAAGACCTTGCGCTGATTCATTTGAATATTGGCAATGTCTATGAATACATGAAGAGAATCCCTGAAGCGGTGGAGAGTTATCGTAGAGCCAAGGAGCTCGTGAACCCTGAGGAGCTCCTGGCCATCAATATAGACTTGGGCTTGGGCAACGCTTTGTTGCTGAATATGGAAATAGAAGAAGGGCTTGCCTTAGTGCGACAAGGCTTAAAAAGAGCGAAGTTGGAGGGGCAGTTGAAGAACCAACAAGACGGCAATAAATTCCTTAAGGACTACTATCTGTCGGTGGAGGATTTTGAGCGTGCTTTCAAACATCAAAAGTTGGAGTACGATCTGGATCAACAATACCGGGGTGAAGAAATCCAGGAGCAGGTGGAGGTATTGCAATTGCGATATGAGGACGAAAAGAAGGCCCGGGAGCTTGTCGAACTGAGGGCTGACCAGGAGAAAAATCGATTTTACTTGATCCTATCTATTGTTGTCAGCGTCGCAGCAATACTAGGTTTGGTGCTGATGTTTTACCTATTCAAACTGCGTATCAAGAATGCTGGACTAAAGGAAAGAGAGTTGAGGCAGGAGTTGGAGCATAAAAACAAGGAGCTTACCTCTTATACTTTGAATTTTATTCAGAAAAATGAATTGCTCAATGACTTGGTGGAGCGTGTAAGTGAGATAAAGAAAAATGTGTCAGACAAAGTAGCTAAAGACCTTAATCAGCTAAACACAACTTTGAAAAGCCACATGCGCATTGATCAGGATTGGGAGAATTTTAAGATCATGTTTGAGCAGGTGCATGAAGGATTTTTTGTGAGACTAAAGGCATCATATCCTGATCTGGGCAATGCGGAACTAAAGCTATGCGCTTTGCTAAGACTCAACCTCAACCTGAAAGAGTCCTCTCAAATCTTAGGTATCTCCTCAGATAGCGTAAAGACCGCCAGGAGCAGGTTGAGAAAGAAACTGCAGCTGAGTCAGGAGGACAACTTAGTGGACTTTATGATCATGTTTGATAGCGAACATGGATCCAAGGTTTCAACTTAGTTAAGAAAAGTTGAAAACGTCATCTTATTAATTATCAGATAGTTAAGGGTTCTTGTACACCTAAAATACACCTGATTTTTTTCCTTGTTTACCTGTTGTCCACCCAAAAATATGGCCCTGGCGTGTAACCCCTCGTTGCTTTGTGAAACGAAATCACACACACGTCATGAAAACTACATCGCTAAAGAAAATTGAAGAAATGCCACTAGGTAAGTTCCTGGGTTCTTACTTACAGGCAGCCAAGTTTTTGAATACTACTTTCAACGCCATTCCCAACACCTACTTTGTAAGGAAGGTGAAAGCATCCGACAGCTATCTTGTCAAATGCTTTATTCAGAAGGTCTTGATTCAAAGAGGAGGAGTAGGTATCGATAAACTCTATTATGATAAGGACTTGGCCGATATTCATCAGGCCTACAATAAAGAGAACTGTCACTTTTGGGTGCTAACCAAAAAGGGTGATATCAAAGGAACCTTAGGTATGGAGATGATCGGGCGAAAGGCCTGTCTCACCAAATTTTACGTGGATCATGATTCGATGGACCATGGTCTTAGCTTAATCAAGATGGCACAGAGCGCTGCCAAAAGAGCTAAGCTGGAAGAGCTTTCGGTTGTCATCGATTCCAATGATTCTAAGATTACAGAAATGCTAAGAGCTACATCTTTTTCACTTTCAACTAGTGGTGGCGAAGGTCTGGATGTATATGTGCAGACTGTGATTTAGGTCCCGCGAAAGTGGGACCTTTCTTCTCTTCTTGGAGGTCCGGAAGGGCACTAGGTGGTTGAAAGATATCGGCTGGGTTCCGAAACTTTCAACCGCTGTATTTGGTTGAGAATTCTTTAACTTCAGCCTTAAACCTAAAAACCTGCAACATGGAACCTCTAAGAAAAGAAGATGTTGACCAAGGCGTCTTCGATCTATATGATGATTATGCTCACGATCGGATAGATAGAAGAGTCTTTTTAGAAAAGCTGTCTGCCTTTGCTGTCGGTGCTATCACGCTACCGGCGCTGTTGAGCTTCATTATGCCCAACTATCAGGGCAATATTCAAATTCCTGAAGATGACCCCAGGCTTAAGACCGAGACGATCACCTATGACTCACCAAAAGGTGGTGGAAAAATATCAGGTCAGCTTTCTCGACCAGTCGAGACTTCAGGGAAACTCCCAGGTATAGTGGTAGTTCACGAAAACAGAGGGCTTAATCCCCATATTGCCGATGTTGGTAGGAGAGCAGCACTAGCTGGCTTCATTTCTATTTCTCCCGATGCCTTGTCTCCGTTAGGCGGATACCCTGGCAACGATGATGACGGTCGTACTATGCAGCGTAAGAGAGATCGTGTAGAAATGCTGGAGGATTTCAAAGCGGCTTTTACCTATTTACAGAATCACCCTGAATGCAATGGCAACATTGGGGTAGTTGGTTTCTGCTTTGGTGGATGGATTTCCAATATGATGGCAGTCCAGGTGCCTGACCTGAAAGCGGCAGTTCCTTACTATGGAAGACAACCATCTGCCGATATGGTCCCTGCCATACAGTCTTCCTTACTCATTCATTATGGAGAACTGGATAAACGAGTTAATGAAGGATGGCCTGCTTATGAAGAAGCGCTGAAGGCGAATGACAAGGAATACGAAGCCTATGTATATGCTAAGGCGAATCACGGATTCCACAACGACACCACCGCCAGGTTTGATCCTGATGCTGCCAAACTCTCCTGGGATAGGACCATAGATTTCTTTAAGTCCAAGTTGGTCTAAATGGATTTGAGTCAGTACACCACTGTTTTTGCCGAAGAGGAAAAACAGTTTAGACTTCAATTGGAAGAGGGGATGGCCTATATCGATTTTATTCTCAATAAGCAGGGGACCATTTTCCTAACACACACAGAAGTACCTTCGTCATTGGAGGGTAAAGGCGTAGGGAAGAAGATCGTAGAGGATGCACTCAACTATATAGAGGTGGCCGGATGGAAATTGGCACCACTTTGTCCTTTTGTTGCCGCTTATCTGAAGAAACATCCACAATACAGTCGTATTTTGGCGCCCGGTTACAACATCTGATACTACGTGAAAGCTTATTTACTAGACAAGATCGGCAAGCCGGAGGTGCTGAAGATCAAAGAAGTGCCGGATCCTACTCCAGCAGCCAATGAAGTGAAAGTGCGAGTGGAGACGATCGGTCTCAATTACGCAGAGGTACTTTCAAGAAGGGGACAATATAGCTGGGCTCCTAAGCGACCCTATGTACCGGGCATGGAGGTGTATGGTGAAGTGGTGGCCGTGGGTAGTGAGGTCACCAGATTTAAAGAAGGGCAGAAGGTCATCGCGGGCAATCAGTATGGCGGCTATGCTACTTGCACCTGTGTGCCGGAGCATTTGATTTTTCCCGCCAATGAAAGTGTATCTCCTGAGGAAAATGCTGCATTGCTGGTTTGTTTCATGACGGCTTGGGTAGCGCTAAGGAAGCAGGCGCGAGTGGTATCGGGTGAGAAGGTATTGGTGCAGGCTGCTGCGGGTGGCGTAGGCACCGCGGCAGTTCAGTTAGCGAAAGCGATGGGAGCAGAGGTGATAGGTACAGCCAGCAGACCTGAGAAAATTGAATTGATCAAATCTTTAGGGGCAGATCATGCTATCAATTATGCAGAAGAAGACTTTCAGTCGGTTATAGAAAAAAAGTACGGAACTGTAGATGCGGTGCTCGAAGTAGTAGGAGGTGATGTTTACAAGAAGAGTGTCGAACTCTTAGGTCCGTTTGGTAGAGTAGTTGTCATAGGTTTTGCCAGTATTAGCTTCAATAAATGGAAACCATGGACCTGGTGGAAGA
>CAZZHO010000244.1:0-5624 GCA_964653795.1 uncultured Roseivirgaceae bacterium
GTCAATGATTTATTCTTTGCTTTTGCGTTGGTTTTTGTCTTATGTCTGGATGGCCTAGATGGATATCTTGCTCGAAAGTTTAACACCAAGTCCGAGGTTGGAGGGCATTTTGATATGGAAGTGGACGCCTTTTTTGTTTTAGTTCTTGGGATATTTATTTCCGAAATGAGGGTAGACCTCTGGTGGGTCTTGAGTATAGGGCTCTGGAGATATATTTATGTGCTTGCTTTGTCATTCTTGAAGGTTAAGGTTGATCAAGAACCAGTATCCTATGCTAAGAAGACGGCCACTGTCTTGGCCCTGGGTAGTATGATTTGGGCGATGTTCTTCCTAAACTATTGGAGTTGGTTAGCCTTAATGATTAGTGCACTGGCAATTTCATTTTCTTTTCTTCACTCTTTATACTTTCAGTTCAGTAAAAAATGGATCCCTATCCCTTGAGCACTAGAGAAGGATATCTTGATGAAAGACTTTCATCGACGAGTTGGATTTTTTTGATTTCCACTTTTCGAAAGAGGCAACGTCTTCACCCATGTCTTGGAAGGCATCTCTCATAAAATCAAAAATCCCTTCATTGACAGGATCTTTCGGGTCTAATCGCCAATTGCTTTCCTCAAGTTGGTAGTTCAGTCCAAGGCTTGGTAATATTTCCTTCATGTAGGTGATGCAATTCGGTCCGCTGCTGACTCCTTCTGGCCTTTCCCTTTGCATATGGCTTTCATATTTTTCTATCCAAAATTGATCTTTTTCAGAGGCTGGTTCGAAGGACATGCCCACATAGTTGATTGTGGCCAAAAAGTGTTGTTGTGGTCGCAGTTTTTTCATGAACTCCAGCAGTTGCTCCTCACTTGCAAGATCAAAGAAAGCATTGGAAAGAATGATCTCAGCTTTCTCTAGGAATGGATCTACCTCGGTTGAGAAGATATCTGCTATCACTAACTCCAGGGTATAGGTTTTATCTCCTTTGGATAGGCTTATTTTTTGCCCTTCTCTTTTTGAGATTTTTACTCCTTCTTTCTTCAGATTAATCAAAGTCTCTTCGAGCAGTTCATGCCCCTGATCAACTAAATACCAATACTGTTTAGGACTCTTAATCTTATCATGATAATACCTGAAGTTGGATCCAGTACCAGCTCCTAGGTCGACTATTGATACTTCTTGCTCTCTGAGAGCGGAAAGAAATGAGCTTTCGATTCGCTTGTTTCTGCTAGCCGCGTCAATATCATATCGGAGGTTCAGCCAGTCTTTGAAATTCATATCACCAGTTTAGTTCTTTTTTTATCAGGCGCTCTAGTTCCATATTTGATTGATCAAAAAATCCTTTTAGTAGCCTTCTTATATCATTTGAGGCTTCCATTCCGCCAGCGCTATTGAATCTCTTTTCGAGAATATAGCTGAAATCATAGTGCTGTATTTCAAGGAAATCACACAGGGTATTCATCACTTGCTGGCCTTGAGATTCCATTTCATGCATATTGATGATAAGAAACTGCGATTGGTTAAACCATTGAAACCACTTCCTGAAGTTATTGATGTACTTACCTGGAGCTAAGAACGGTCCACGCTCAAGCCCCAATTGGTGAGCATATTTTTCGATTTTCAGATCCCGTTTTGGACTTCCTACAAGCCATGAACCCTTTCTTCCCTCTTTTTTGTACCGCCTGTACATGGCATGTTGAGATATTGCCCTTGCAATGGGTTCTCTGACCATAACAATGAATTTCATATCGGGGAAAAATTCATGCACTTTGGAAGGGTGCACTGTAGAGAAAGTGTTGGCGCTTGCCTCTCCAGTAATATAGCTCTTGGAGGAGTCGATCAGGTAATCTATATCCTCGTCAATGAGTGTGCCATCCTTGGATAATTCGGGCCATGAAAGTGTAATTTTTTGGTCCTTAGTTGAAGGGAAGAATGATAAGTAGTCCTGAAAATTCCTCCGGATGTAGCCGATTGGCTTACTGAAGAAAGCAGGCTCTTTTACCTTAGCTGGTAGTACCTCAGGGTGCTCAATGAGGTATCGATAGAGTGAAGAAGTACCGCACTTCCGCTCACCAATGATCATGAAAGAGGGTTGGATTCTAGGCATGATCCAATATCTTTTGTTGGTACTTCTGGGCGGCTATTTTCCAATCAAATTCAACTAATGTGTCTGAATTGTATGAGTGCTTGCCTGAAAGACCGAATTCCTTAATTTTTTCAATCAAAACCTTTTTATCTCCCAGAGGGGCCAGAAAGCCATTGGCGTCATTTTCTACCACCTCATTCAACCCTCCTATGTCATATCCAAATACAGGTAGGCCCATCTTCAGCGCTTCGACTACCGAGATGGCGAGGTTTTCCATTTTGGAGGTAGTCAGCATTGCATCATACAGGTGCCATTCAATTTTTTTGGTAAATCCTTTTATGTGAACTCCTGGCATGTCGCTAAGTACTTTCACCAAACTCTGGTTTAGTGGATGGCCGTAGATGTCTATTTCCAAAAAAGGGGACTCGCTGATGAGAGATTTTAGTACCTCCGGGGCTAGACCATATTTTCGATCGTCTATGTTCCCCAGCATCAATAACCTTCTACAATCTTTCTTTTCTTTATGGTCATGGGGGGGGCTGTCCAAGCTGGTCCCATTTCTAACCAAACTACTGTTTTTAGAAATGGCCCTGACGTAGTTAAGCTTGAATTTGGAAACAGTAAAAGTCCACAAGGCTTGATTGATAATTAGTCGATAAATCGGAACGTAGAACCAGCTACGCATCCTGTTCAGCCAGCCAAACTTGCCCATTTCTGGCCAATTGTCGTGATAAGCGAAATAGAATGGGGTGTTGACTAACACAAAAAAATAGCTCATATAGAAGTCTCCGAAGAAGATTCCCTCAGGGTAATTTTTTTTTAACCTCTTCAATTTCAAGCAGGCATCGATGATGTTTCTGTAGGGTAGAAATTCAAGGTTATCGAAATGATGGACACCCACCTTTTTACCCACGAAAATCACTTTCGAAAAGTCATCTTGAATGTGATAAAATGTTTCATGCGTCGCCAAAGTACCTCCGCTGAAATTTGTGCCGAAATGCGTACTCAGTATGATTAAAGGGCTCTTCATATCAAGGCCTTTATTTCAGCTCTTAAGAAATACCCTACCAGACACATACTAAGGAAACCCGTAATTAAATAGCTCCAGGCGATCCCTTGAAAGTCATACCATTTTGAGAGTAGTTGCATGGAGGTGATCTGCACCAACATGGTCATGACGCCTATTAAGGCCACCGTCCGCGTCTGCCCTATGGCGGTTAGCCACGCATTGCCTATGTACATCGCGAAAAAGAACAGATAGCTCCATGGGACTATCAGGAGAAAGTATTTAGTCAGGCGTTTTACCTGGGTTTCGTCAGTTATCAGAGAGACAATGTCGCCTGAAAATACTGAGAGTAAAGTCACCACCACCAGTACATATATGAGGGACAACTTTGTTGAAAAAGTAAGTGTATTGAGAAGGTCTGCTTTAAGTATTTTTTTGTGGCTGAATGCGATGCTTGGGGTTATGACAGATACTACTGCAAAGAAAAAAAGCTGAATGCCAAGGTCGAATCGTTGGCCTATACCCAAGGCTACCAAAGCTTCTTGGGCAAGTTGACTTCCATTTTGGATGGCTACCAGATCCCTCAGTGGAACAAGTGCGCTCATCAGTGCTAAGGGTGTCCCCAGATAGAAGATCTCTTTGCAGTACCCCAAGTCCCAGATTTTACTCCTGAATGAAAAGAAGCTTCCTTTTGCTAGAACATATGCCAGTGAAAACCATATTGCGGTCCCAGATGCTATGGCAGCTCCATTGATTCCATAGGCAACTATTGGCCCCAATCCAAAAATCAAAATTGGATCCAGCACTAGATTAGTAGCGGCAACTATGGCCATCGCTTCAAAAATGATGCTGTGATGCCCCAGGCCTCTGGCATGAGATAAAGTAGCTGTTAGGCCGCCCAATCCAATTAATCCTGGCAGAATAAAGATCAAATAACCATTAACCATCTCCCAAGTAGGTCTGTCTATTCCCAACCAATTCCGGATGTTATCATAAAAGAGGGCCCAGAAGGCAGTTAAGCCAATCATTACAAAGGACATAGATAAAATAGAGGTGCCTACAGGCCTCGATTTTTCAGCAGCTAAATTTTGTGCTACAATGACCGTATTAGCTGTTCCGAATCTCAAAAAGAGTGTTAATACTAAAAGAAGGGCTGGGCTGATTATACTAATAGCGGTAAGTGCTTCAAAACCCAACCTCGAGATAAAATAGAAGTCCGCAAAAAGAAAGGAGCTAAGACATAATATGCCCAGGTATTGGTAAGCCCATCCTTTTAACAGTCGACTCCTTGAAAGAGCTTTTGGCAAAGGCATCGCCTCATTGTTCATAGCTCGCCCAGGCGACATGTGACTCACCCAAAGTCACTTTGATCTTGCCATCAAATACTTTAGAAACTCCTTCTTTCATTTGACCGTGGATATAGGCTGCGAGAAACTCAGTGGTTGTCAGTTTACCTTTGAATATTTCCAATTCGTCCAGGTTCTGATAGTTGAGTTGTTTTACTACTTCCTTCAAAGCCACATGGGCAAAGCCGATATCTATTACAACATTCTGGGGATTTAATTTTTCACTTGTAAAGGTGACATCTATTACAAATGTGGCACCGTGCATATTTTGAGCAGGGCCGAAAAAAGGATCTGGTAATGAATGTGAGACCATGATATGGTCTCGGACGGTAACACTATACATTAATCTATTTGTTAATCAATCTTGCGTAAATATCTCCTGACTTTCTGCGATTGTCATTTTTGACAATTGCTCTGATTTCGGTCCCATTCAACCATTTCTCGGAACGGAACCGAAGCTCCTCTGCTTGAGACCAGTTGAATTCATAGTGTCCTAACTCATCTAAAAGATTTAGACAATTAATAGTTCGGTCTTTTGTTTCAGGAAGAAACTCGAATGACAAAAATGGCAATGGCTGACTTAAGCCTTTTAGGACATTTTCTTCAAACCCCTCCACGTCAATTTTACAAAAATCCGGGACACCATATTCACTTATAAGAGAATCCATGGTGACCAACTCAACTTTTTGTCGCTGGTCCCACTTCACCTGAGGGGAAACTGATTTGATAACCTCGGACCAGTCTGCGGAGAAGGTAGAAACGGTTGGGTATCGACTACTAATGAGCATTTCTGTTTCTCCCATTTCATCACTGACTCCTACGGGCAAAACGGTAAATCCCTTTCGTCTTCCGAATTTTCCTTTCAGATATTTGAAAAACTGAGCCTGAGGCTCTATTGCCAAAACCTTTGCTCCTAAACTAAGCCAAGTTGATGTTCTGTTTCCATTGTGTGCTCCTATATCGAAACATAAATCTCCCTTTCTTACAAATTGACCATAGAATCTTCTGAGTTTGAAGACATTGAATGGTTTCCAATTGTACATGACCTGACTTCTAAGAAATCCTAATGAGGACGCTATGGACATATTCATAAGCTATAGTCTATTAGTATAAAGGCCGCCTCAGTTTGCCAATCACCATTGAACCAGTCAGCTGCTTTTGCCAAAGAAATTAGCTCTGGATTTGGAAGTGATAGTTCGGCCGAAAG
>CAZZHO010000245.1:0-5615 GCA_964653795.1 uncultured Roseivirgaceae bacterium
TCAAGAATCGCTCGGGGTTTGTGACTTGGATTGGTGGTGGCAGTGTGGGCTCTACAATAACGGACTTCAGACAGTGGCTACCCAATGCCGGCATTGGCTATCGATTCGAAACGGAGCCGAGAATGAATATCCGTGTTGACTATGGTTTCGGGATAGACTCCCAATTCTTCTACATCTCTTTCAACGAGGCTTTTTAATCCGATGGAGTTAATTTATGACGCTCCTTGAAGAAATCCGTGCCTGCAAGATCTGTGCAGATCATTTACCACTGGGGCCTAATCCCGTTGTACAGGTAAGTCCAAAGAGCAAAATCATCATTATTGGTCAAGCCCCAGGACTGAAGGTTCATGAATCCAGTAAACCATGGGATGATAAAAGTGGGGAAAGATTGAGAAGCTGGTTAGGAGTAGATAATGAAGCATTTTATGATGCTGACAAAATTGCCTTGATCCCAATGGGTTTTTGTTATCCCGGAAAAGGGAAATCCGGTGATTTACCACCAAGGAAAGAATGTGCGCCTCAGTGGCACGATCCTCTTTTGAATATGCTTGAAAAGGTAGAACTCACCATCTTGATTGGTCAGTACGCACAACAATATTATTTAGGAGACCGGCTAAAACCTACACTAACAGAGACGGTGAAATCCTTCGAGGAATATCTCCCGAATCACATGGTATTACCTCACCCCTCTCCTCGAAATAATATCTGGATGAAGAAGAACCAGTGGTTTGAAAAAGATTTGCTTCCAGTGCTAAAAATGATAGTAGAGAAAATACATTAAACTAATATAATTAGTATTTTAGCTAAAAAAATTAGCTAATTGTATTTCAACTGTCACTCTTCCTTTTCATTCCAATACGGTACACTTTCCATTAAAGATCTTTTTCAGGAAGCAAAGCAGCATGGGGTCAGAAAGTTGGTTCTGACGGATATCAACAATACATCGGGCTATATAGACTTTCTACGCATCTGTAATGAGAATAGAGCAGACTGGGACCTAGAGCTTTCAGTAGGAATTGAATTCCGACAGGACAATGAGTTGCGATACATCGGGCTGGCACAGAATAATGAGGGCTTTCTACAACTCAACAGGTTTCTGTCTCGCCAGAACATCACTAAAAAGGCCTTCCCAAAACGCGCCCCTATCCTACCTGACACATTTTTTATCTATCCCATCAGCAATACACCCGACTGGCTGGAAGAACATGAGTATGTGGGTATTCGCCCATCTGAACTGAATAAGATTTTCAGAAGTCGATTAGAGCAAGGACCACACCGAGAGCCTGTCCCACTCACAAAGATGGTCGCCTGGCAACCTGTTACTTTTCACAGTGGTGGCAGAAACAAGCAGAGTCACAACATCCACAGGCTACTGAGAGCCATTGATCAAAACCTGATTCTTAGTAAGCTGCCAGAAACCTTACAAGCCAGCCGCCATGAGGTCATGATGCCTGAGGCGCTATTGGAGAAATGTTTTGAAAACTTCCCCCAACTCATTCACAACACCAAAAGTCTTTTGGATCACTGTCAGCTCAACCTCCGCATGGGGACTGACAAAAACAAGCAGCATTTTTCCATAACCAACACCAAAAAGGATGATCATCGATTCCTCATTTCGGAGGCACGAAAAGGGTATGAAAAGCGATATCATGGAAAACTGGACACACCGATCACACGGGAGCGCTTTGATCGGGAATTAAAAATCATCGCCCAAAAAAGTTTTGAAGCATATTACCTCATCAGCTATGACATTGTAAAACATGCCAGAGAACAAGGCTATGAGTATGTCGGTCGAGGCAGTGGCGCCAATAGCTTGATTGCTTATTGTTTGGGTATTACCAATACGGACCCCATCGAGCTAGACCTGTACTTTGAACGCTTTTTGAATCCGGAGCGCAGCTCTCCTCCCGATTTTGACATGGACTTTTCATGGAAAGACCGTGACAAGATCTATGATTATATCTTCAATAAGTACGACCCCAATCACGTGTGTCTCCTTGGCACTCACACCACTTTTCAAGGAAGATCCAATATTAGAGAGTTAGCTAAGGTCTTTGGGCTTCCAAAAGAGGAAATAGATAAGATCATCAAATACCCGAAAGAACATAGACCAGATGAAATATCAGCTCTGGTATTCAAATACGCTGATCTTATGCATGGGATGCCTTCACATATTTCCATCCATGCAGGTGGTGTGTTGATCACTGAAAAACCTATATATCAGTATACAGCACTGGACCTCCCTCCTAAAGGCTACCCTGTGGCTCATCTGGAAATGCATGCAGCTGAGGATATGGGCATCTACAAGTTTGACATCTTAAGTCAACGAGGGTTGGGGCATATCAAAGACACGCTTGAGATTGTAGAGAAAAACCAGGGAATAAAAGAAGATATTGATCGATTCCACGATTTCAAGAAAGACCCAAAAATCAGGGCACTGCTCGAAAAGGGAAATACCATGGGTTGCTTTTATGTGGAATCCCCTGCCATGCGTATGCTCCTCGGGAAGCTAGAATGTCAAGATTATCTCACACTGGTAGCTGCCAGCTCTATTATCCGTCCCGGAGTAGCTCGATCTGGTATGATGCGTGCTTATATTGAAAGACATCATGCAGTTCAGAATGGTGAAACATACGAAACCATTCACCCCAAAATGTATGAGCTGATGAAAAGCACCTATGGTGTAATGGTCTATCAGGAAGACGTAATCAAAGTGGCACATCATTTTGCAGGGTTGACTTTAACAGAAGCCGATGTACTGCGACGAGGAATGTCAGGTAAGTACAGGTCTCGTAAGGAATTTCAAAAAGTGAGAGAGCAGTTCTTTAGTAATTGTCAGGAGAAAGGATACCCAGAACATGTTACGAACCGAGTATGGTTTGAGATTGAAAGCTTCTCAGGCTATTCCTTCTCAAAGGGTCACTCTGCCAGCTATGCGGTAGAAAGCTATCAAAGCCTTTATCTAAAAGCTCATTACCCTCTGGAGTTTATGGTAGGTGTCATCAACAACTTTGGCGGTTTTTACAAGACGGAGTTTTACTTCCATGAAGCGCGAATGTGGGGAGCTAATATTGAAGCACCATGCATCAATCATAGTGAGTACTTAACAGGCATTCAAGGAGATCAGATCTATATAGGATTTATCCACCTGAAAGATCTTCAGCAGAAGCTAGGCCAAATCATCTCAATAGAGAGAGAGCAAAATGGCCCATTCAAAAACCTGGACAATTTTATCAGACGTATTCCTATTGGATTGGAGCAATTGCGCATTCTCGTTAGAATAGGCGCTTTTCGATTTACCGGAAAGTCTAAAAAGGAGTTACTCTGGCAAGCTCAACTGTACTTTGGTAAGAAAAGCCCTAAAGTCTATTTCGCAGACTTGTTCGAAGAAGAACCTGAAGAGTATGACCTACATTTCCTTCGCCACGAGCCACTCGAAGATGCCTTTGATGAAATGGAGTTGCTGGGGTTTCCGCTCTGCGATCCTTACTTACTGCTGGAAGAACAGCACCTTGGAGATACCATGGCTAAAGAACTCCTACCCAAGCTCGGGAAAAAAGTGGAACTGGTTGGGTATCTGGTCACGACGAAAGACACTAGCACGAAAGATGGTAAAAGAATGCACTTCGGCACTTTCTATGATGCTGAAGGAGATGTATTCGATACGGTCCACTTCCCTCCTGTTGCAAAGCGCTATCCTTTCCAGGGACGTGGATTTTACAGGGTAAGAGGGAAAGTAGTAGAAGACTTTGGCTACCCCATTTTAGAAGCCAATTGGATGGAGAAACAGGGAATCAAAAGTAAATATGGAGATGCTCCTGTAAACGTCAACCCCAAGGTAATGACGCGTTGGTGAGATGAATAAATGACCGAGTAGTATGAATAAATCAGGATACGCAGACTTACCCCTACACAATGGACGGGTGCCCAGATGGCTGGCAGAAAGAATGTCCAAACTTGGGGGCGCCATTGTAGAAGCCCTTATCATAGAATATGGTAAACCTGAAGTAATCAAGCGGCTAAGCGATCCAGCCTGGTTTCAGTCATTAGGCTGTGTGTTGGGTATGGACTGGCATAGTAGCGGGATTACCACCTCCGTAATGGGCGCGTTAAAATCCTCTATTAATCCAAGATCCAAAGAGCTTGGTATTTTCATTTGTGGTGGTCGTGGCAAACACTCTAGAAAAACCCCTGAGGAATTGCTCAATATCGCAGAGCGAACAGGAATGGATGGCCGATCTCTGGTAAAAAGCAGCAGACTCACTGCTAAAGTGGATAATACCGCCATACAAGATGGATTTCAAATATACCTACACTCTTTTGTCCTAAGCGATGAAGGCGAATGGGCCGTCATTCAGCAAGGTATGAATGGAGGCTCAGGCTACGCCCGAAGGTATCATTGGCATAGTCAGGATCTAAAAGATTATATCAATGACCCACACACTTTCATTTATGGAAGATCACAAGGACCAATATTAAACCTTACCGACTCCAAAGCCGAAAAAACCCGAAATGGCATTTTGGAAATCGCTCAAGAGAATCCGGACAAGATGATCGACGAAATCAAGAAGATCAAGCTGCCTGCTCACCACGACGTTCAATCCAAAGATGTGGACTTGAAAAGATTAGGAGCAGTCTTGGCCCTTTCACAAGACCTGCCGACGCATGATTTTGAATCTTTATTACTCATCCAGGGGCTTGGTCCCAGGACGCTACAATCTCTAACCCTGGTAAGTGAAGTAATATATGGGACGCCTTCTCGGTTTCGAGACCCAGCCCGATTTTCGTTCGCTCATGGAGGCAAAGATGGACACCCCTTCCCTGTCCCTACGACAGTTTATGATGAAAGCATTGCGGTATTGAAGAATGCCGTGGAAAGAGCAAAGATTGGTTATTCAGATAAGACCAAAGCCATCAAGGCCCTTCACACAGCTTCAAAGCGTATGGAAGATAATTTTGAGCCTTCTGGCAATCTGAATGATGTCATAGAACATGAAAGAAAAGAATCATGGAAATATGGGGGTCGGACGGTGAATGGTTGGGCAAAGCCTCCTAGTGAAAAAAAGCTACCGAATTCTACCAAGCAAGCAGTGATGAAGCAAATGGATTTATTTCAATGATGTGGCAGGCTTTAGCTGCACGTTCGTTTCATTGGAAGATTGCTCACTTTCCTGTATTGTTATAGTTGAGGCAAGGGGCCATTTGGTGGAGACCAACACTGCCATGCCTATGGAAAATACTCCAGCTATGATAGCATTAAATTGAAATCCCCAATTGGCATATACAGGTCCAGCCAGTACCGCCCCCAAAATCATTCCTACCTGTCCAATCGCAATCATTAGATTTAATCCTTTGCCTCTATTCAAATCACATGTGCTGTCAGAAATAAATGACTGGAACGCTACAGACCTTGCTGACATCAAGAACATGAATACAGCAAAAGTTGCTGATGCCCAATAGACGTCCAGGGGTGAAAATAGACTAAGTCCCATAATGCCCGCAAGTGACAGATTAGCAGCTAGAATTACGGGCTTTCTGCCGGCCTTATCTGAGAGATATCCACCGACAGGACCCGCCAAAAGCGCCCCTATCCCACCTAATGAAAAAGCAAATGC
>CAZZHO010000246.1:0-5509 GCA_964653795.1 uncultured Roseivirgaceae bacterium
CCAACCGCAGCAATTCCATTGCTCAAATCGTATGTAGTGCCATATGTAAGCGTTGGAATGTCAAAGTCGATTTCCAGCATATTTGATTGTGTACTAGCATTTTGCGCTGCATCTGTAGCAGCAGATGCCACTACCTGAACCGAGACTAAGCCCGCAGCAGCGGGAACAAGCTCCACCGTGAAAACAGTGTTGTCACTCGTTTGTAAATTCTGGGCGGTGCTATTGGCCAGTGTCAGGTCTTCAATGGCAAAACCTTGGACTTCTTCACTGAAGGTTATAGTGACCGGAATAGGACTGATAATTGTTGGATTGTTTGCGGCAGTTGAAACGGTAACGGTGGGAATAATCGCATCAGTTGTTTGGCCCTGGAAAGCGGCCACGTTGCCATTGGTTCCATTGCCATTTCCAGCTACATCCACAATATCAGTGTTGGCTTTTAGATTAATTCGGTACTCCCCTTCACCAGAGGAAATGGTAGTCGTGAGCCGAAACTGTTCATCAGAAACTACCTCAATGTTTGTCACAGAACCTGTCACATCACCGGAAAGGGCTTCAAACTCAAAATCATCAGTGGTGACAGATGTGGTATTCATCGCTTCACTGAATGTAACAAGGGCAGTGGTGCTGTTTTCTGAATTGAGGCTCTGAACCTCCGGAAGTCTGGTATCAGCTTGAACGGCCAGTGAAAATGCCGAAGTAACGGCTGTACCAGCAGCTATTCCATCATTAGGGGTAACGCGCAGCGCCACATGCTTCCCTATATCAGCTGTTGCTAATTGGTAGGTTAGATCATTTGCTCCTGTAATGTCAACCGCATTTGTGCCAGTCTGATCATCCGCTCTTACCCATTGATAAACAGTTCCCTGCTCAGCATCAGTATCAGCATCAGCGTAAGTATAGGCACCTGTTTGTATATCATTGACCTGCAACCCTGAATTACTGACAGTTACATTACTTGCGACTGGAAGTTCGTTGGTGGGTGGTGTGAACCGGATGTCATCCAGAAAAATTTGGTCATTTGCCGGATTACCGTTTAAAACGCTGAAACCTTCTACATTAACAGTAAAAGAACTTATATGCTGCCAGTTGAGCGATACTTCCGTATCTGCCAGGTCCACAAAAGTGTTGTACTCCAGGTTGTTGACTGCAGTATTTGGACCTCCTCCGGGTATAAAATCTGCTACTACACGAAGCAGTGTATTGCTCGAGGTAAAATTTAAGCCAAGGACATCTACTGGAGAAGAAAAGTTCACCGTAACCACGTCCCCTCTGGCCTCGAATACATCATCTTCACTATCGTTAAGCGCTGAATTCGTGAAAGTCAGGTTATCACTGGTACTTATGGAAATGGTGACATTGTCTACTGTTTCAGAAGTGACGAAAGACTGTGAAGAAGCATTATCGGCCGAAAAAATCGAAAATGGTATAATCTCTATGGGTGAACTCTCGACAGGTGACCCTTGAGAAAGACCATCACTTGGTGTAACCTCTACGCTGACAAAAGCTCCAACATCTGCTTGTACAGGGCTATAGGAGGAAGAGGTGGCTCCAAATATCATCATTCTACCCGCGCCAGCGGCATTAGTGGAGCGATACCATTGGAAAGTACTACCCACTTCCGGATCCGAATCTGCATCGGAATAGTCGTAGGTTGCTCTCATGGAACCAGTTTCAGCAAAAGTTCCTTCAGTAGCCACATTAGCAACTACTGGTGCCGTATTAGAAGGAGCTGAGAAGGCAAAATCATCCAGAATCGGGCCCGAAGTATATTCATGGGTAATGGTAAAGGAAGAGACCGACCTCCAGTTTAGTTCCACGATGTTTGCGACGGTTCCTCCTTCAAAAACGTCGAAATTCCGAGTTCCTAAATTATCAATCGATGCTACTATGATGGAGTTGACTTGATCAGATGGGGTGAATGTCCAATCTTGTCCACTACTGGCAAAGTTCAAGCTCGCTTTTATAGTGGTCAAATCAACTGGTGAACTAAAGCTCACCTGAGTTGTAAGGAAGTCAGAAGAAGTGAATGTAAGCACAGCCTCTCCCTCCCACTGTGGGGGAGTCAGATTAAAGTTGCTATTGGCCGAGGAAAGAGACCGCACCTCGTCGGTTGTTATCGTTACAGTTACACCGTTGATAGTTTGAGTGGCTGTGTTTTCGTCGGTGATGACAGTTCCGTTCGCGGAATTAAAGTCAAACAGATCTGAGGTTAGTACATCAAAAGCTTGAGATCGCACAAATGCGTTAGAGCCTGTAGCACTTCCCTCATTACCCGCCACATCCGTAAAGTTTTCCTTGCTTACAGCCAGGTAATTCAACGTTGAAGCGGCAGGATCATTTGGAGTGACGGTCGAAGTGAATGTTATATTATCACCCGTAGATAAAGGCCCAAGTGTTACCGTCGAAGGCGCAACCACATCGGATAGCTCAAAACCCGAAACTTCTTCGGTAAATGTAAACGTTGCGGTCGCCGTTTCCCCACTTGTCAACTCTGTGTCGTCAATAGCGATGGAGGTGAGATCTGGTCGTTGTGTATCGATGGACACGGTTGTCTCTATGGTTCCTGTTCCAGCAGTGCCATCACTAACTCTCGTAACACCGCTTAGGTCAAATGAAAGGGTAGCGTCGGTCATTTCTACACCCATATCTGGCTTAAAAAAAACAGAAATGCCTGTTCCCTCAGCCAACGTGTTAATGCTAATTCCCATATCCGTCACTGGGAAAGGAATGGTCACATCATCATTATCGACTCCTTCCACCAATCGGTCAAACTGAATAAACCAGGATACAAATGAACTACCAATTGACTCAATATTTGCGTCCTCTGGTTCGATCAAAGTTCTTGCCCCAATAGGTGTAACCGTATAGGTAGCTAAGAAGGACTCGAACACGGTCGCAATGGAAACAACTATTAAGCTAGTACTATTTGTCCCTTCTGGAGCTGTATCTCTGACTCTTGCATAAATAGTTAATGGTTCTCCATCCAAATCTCCATTTGATGTAGTCAAATTGAGCGATTGCGAAAATGTGATGTCATCCAGGGAGAATTCGAAATCGGGTGCTGAACTCGTGACCACAGCGTCTCCTGAGAGGTTGTCCCCTGAGACAGTGAAACTTTGGGACTCGGAGGGAGTGCCGGAAACGGACTCGAAAGACACAAAATTCTCAGTAACCGTGAATGATGGAGAGGGAGGAGGCGGTTGTGCTGAGGAAATTCTGTATGACAATACAAAACACAGGAGCACTAGACCAAGGCCCTTGATTTTTGGCGAGTTGATAAATGATTGCATGGTTGTAGTCGCTTATTGAAACGTATTCAAGTATGAATATCTCAAGAAGGGCTGTACTTATTTCAGCAATGTGGCGCGCTATAAGACCTCAGGGGTGAATGATGCAATCTATGTGGTGAATGGATTTGGAGTTTTAATATTCAGGACCGTTATTTATTAAAATCAGAATTGACTTCATAACATTCTGAGTAAGCGTTTTAAGCTGCTCCTGAATGTTAAAGGCATTGAACCCAAATACATCAGGCAGCAAACTTCAGCACAAAAGTCGTCCCTTCCTTTACCTCGAAGGAGTATTCTCCTTCCAACTGATCGCTTAGAATACGTACCAGCCTTAGACCCAAGGACCTGGTTCTTCGCAAGTCTATCTCCTCAGGCAGCCCTTTCCCATTGTCTGAAACATGCAGCTGATACGAGCTTTCATCTCTAGTTAAGTAAACATTGAATTCACCCTCATCTTTTCCCTCGAAAGCATACTTGAATGTATTGGTAGTCAATTCATTGATGATAAGTCCAAGTGGTACCGCGCTCTCCACATCAAAATAGGCATCATCCGCTTTTACATTCACCTGCACTTTAGCCGCCTGTTCACCAAAAGAGGATTTAATTTCATTCACCAGCTCCATGATGTACTCACCAAAAGGAATACTCTTTAAGTCTTCGTTTTCATAAAGCTTCTGATGGATCAAGGACATGGACCGGACCCGACCCTGGCCTTCTTCCAGCACATCTTTGATGCTCTCATCTTCAAACTTGCCTGATTGCAGATACAAGAGATTAGCTATGATTTGCAAGTTGTTTTTGACTCTATGATGAATCTCCTTCAGTAGCGTTTCTCTTTCTTTCAGATTCTCGGTGATGATACCATTTTGGACCCCAATCTTCTCCTTTGCTTTCTTGGTAACCAGATAGGTCCTGACAACCAGAAAAACAATGACCAATAAAGCCAACAGACCTCCAAAAAGAACATATTGAATAAGATTGGTCACTCGCAGTTCATCCTGCTGGTTTTTAATCAAAAGGTCCTGCTTTTCCACCTGATGTTCAACTGTAAGGCGATTTATCGCTTCTCGATCGGTTATCTTTTGTGATTCCCCTAACCTCTTTTGGTAAAGCCTCATTTGAACGAGCGCTTCAGTTGGTCTTCGGGTATTTTCATACACATCTGCCAGCATTTGATGAACCTGTGATTTCATTGTCAGGCCTCCTCCTATAAGATCAAGCTCACTTAATGTTTTTGAAAGCACCTCTTCCGCCTCATCCCAGGCTTTGTTTCGATGGTGAATTTTGGCAACAGACAATAGAATGGTCACCCTGTCAAGGGTATCTCTTGGAAGAATCAAGTCCACAGCCTCATCGTACAATTCCAGCGCTTCTGTATCATTTCCTATTAACTGATGGCAATCAGCAAGCGACCTGACAGCTGCTATCTTCCATTTAGGTTTAAAGTCTTTGGTCATGGTATATACCCTCTGATGATAAGTCAGCGCTTTATCCCAATCTTCTTTTCCTTGATAGGCCCTGCCAATTTGATCTAGTGTTGGAGGAATACCACGATCATCTCCCAATGAATCAAAAATTAAGTAGGCTTTATTGAACTTTTCAATAGCGTCATCATACTCCTCACTTCGAAGGAGTATCATCCCCTGAAAGTTTAAACTATGTCCAATGTTTTCCTGTAATTCCAGCGACTCCCAAAGGGCGTGAGCATCTTCCTGGTAAGATAAGGCTCGATCAAAATTTCCAAGGTTCCGATAAATGCGAGACACGCTCTCATCAATAGCGGCTTCAATATGTTGCTCGGAAGAGCTCCGGGCCATCTCCAAAGCACCCAAAAACTGAGGTAGCGCCACTACCAGATTATTGCTGCGATACTTATGGATGGCATCCAGAGTCGTGGCTACCAGGTTGGAGCCAGCTATTCCTCTTTTGGCATATTCTCTTGCTATATGACGTACTGAATCTATGTCCTCGAGGGTAAAGGCATAGTTGTTCCCTTGATATTGAATCAGAAATTCATTCAGTTCCTCTACCTCTGGAGCTACTGCAGGTTTAAACTCTTCATTTTTCTCACAAGAGAAATTTAGCAAAGCCAAAAGCGTCCAGACCAGTTGCTGATACTTCATGCTCTCAATACACTTTGAAATAGGCTTTTAGCTTGTCCTGAAATGACTTGGAAACCGGGATTTTGGCACCCTCCACTGTCACGAAATTTGCTCCGA
>CAZZHO010000247.1:0-1550 GCA_964653795.1 uncultured Roseivirgaceae bacterium
AATCCGTAGCTTAGTAACTTAATTCTTTTCATAGCGTTATTTATTATGTTTGTTTTTCTTAATTGATGCCGCTAAGTTCAGAAGTTATCAACATTGAGAATGCGAAAAACGTGGAAAGAAATCAACGATTTATTTACAGGAAAAAACCTTAAAATCAGATAGTTATGAACGTGAGAGAAACGCTATTCCACAGGATGTGCACATTTAATCCACAGGTGGATGTGTATATCTTTAAGTTGAGTAACTTAGTAGGTTTTTCTCTTGAGTCTTAATGAAAAACCTTGATAATAGCGTTTTTTGCATACTTAGACAAGATAGTAAATGTTGGATTAATCCAATTAAAGGATAGACGTATACAGGCCTCGTTAGTTGCTAAGAGGGAATTTTTTTGGATGAACGGGAATTCATCCTGATGAACCGGACGTTACTTACGAGTACAGACTTCTGGTCTTTTTTCGATCAAACAATTGACGGAAACTAGCTCCTGAAAGAGAGCCCATACCGGTAACCATCCCACCGATCAGACCGGTAAGAAGAATCAGGTAATTTGGCTCGCTAAAAGGGAACATCTGCACCATCTTTTCGCTGAAAAAAGCGTCTGTATCATTATCTATTTTCCAGGCCATATAGAGCCAAGTAAATCCGCCTCCTAGGAAGCCTGAAATAAATGTATTTATCAAGGGGCCAGGTATGGCAAAGCCCAGGACAAGACCTATTATCAAAATGGACCACCAGGGAAACATACTCGGCATGACGAGTATTATGGCGCCTAAAAGCAGGGTTCTAATGATGAGTTTCATAGCTTATTCTGGTTTTAGGTATACGGTCTTGGTAATTTCTTGTGCGTCAGCCGCTATATCGGGAGAGGAGGAAAGCTTGTAGTATTTTCCTGAAGCCCAATCGTCGATCATATTGGCGTAGGTGGTATTGCCTGGGTTGCCTGTCTGGCTGCCTGGATATACGGCCCATCCTTGTGTGCCTTGTTGCTCGTTGAGCTTTACTACCAGCCTCAGAGAAGGCCCATGGCGACCACTGGCTGCATTGACAATGCTTCTGTTGCCACCTATTTTA
Source organism: uncultured Roseivirgaceae bacterium (assembly GCA_964653795.1). Taxonomy (GTDB): domain Bacteria; phylum Bacteroidota; class Bacteroidia; order Cytophagales; family Cyclobacteriaceae; genus JAWPMT01. Next base: position 1,072 of record CAZZHO010000247.1, read on the forward strand.
ACGCCGGACACGGAAAAGGCGTCCAATGGAGGCAGAATGTGTTTAATAGTGGTGTTTTTGAACTTATACCATGCATAGTCCTCTCCATTCTCTGTTTGCCATGCTTTTAACTCAGAAATAGCATTTCGGAAGGACAGACGGTATAGGTCCTGCGCTGTTTCGATCTCACTGGTGGATTTGATGTCGAAGAACTCAAATGCCGGCTTGGTCTTTAATAGATAAATGAGTGTAGATCTATTCGGAGCACTTAGGCTCATATCTTCTGACTGAAACTCATCCCAAGCGAGGCTTTGCAGGTTTCGCCAAATCAACTCAAAGAAGGAAGCTACCTTCACTTCAGGGTCATTGAAAAAGTCCCACGCTTCCAGTTGGGTCAGGAAGTCTATCTCTTCAAGGTCTTGTAAGGAGTCTGCTTTTAAGGTATTCACAATCTCAGGTAGGATACTCGCAGCGATGTAGTTGAAGTTGTCATGCTGCAG
>CAZZHO010000247.1:1650-5496 GCA_964653795.1 uncultured Roseivirgaceae bacterium
ATGGCTATGTCTCCAGCGGCTGTAGCGACAGATACGTTTTGAGGAGGATCAGTATAATAGCTGTAGGCTTCATTGAATTCGGAGAAGTTGTTGGCTTGATTCAGTAGCCTGAAAGTTTTGAACTCATTCGAGGGGTCATGTGCTACCCAGCGCATGGCCAGATTGACCTTTTCGGAATTGGCCTTGAAGTTTTGATCGTAAACGACCGGTCCATAGTGTGTGTAGACAATAGTGTCGAAGAAAGACTCTTCGTCTTTGATCCGGATCTCTTCTACGATCTTCTGGGTCTTGAGCCATTTGTCATCGTACTTGTACTCTTCCCGCTTGTGTGTTTTGAAGGTGATCTTGTACCAATCCACAAAATCCCAACCGGCATTGGTATCGCCAAAGGCAATCGAATCATTATAACCGATGATCACTGCTGGGGTACCAGGTAGCGTGCCGCCGATAACATTGTAGTTAGGACTATTGAGGTGGGCCAGGTACCAAATGCTTGGTAGATTCAGTCCCAGGTCTGGCTCGTTGGCAAATAAGACGGAGCCATCTTCCGTTTTCTTACCATTGACAATGAAGCTATTACTACCATTGTCAGGATGTGGTTTTTGAATGGTGCCCTTGGTCATCTCCAATGGGAATGATACATCAGGTCGCTCGATTTCTATTGGATCAAAATCGAACTTGGTACCGGAAGGCACAATGAAGTCTCCTAGCCCAGGTAGTGCTTCTGGATATAGGGTGTTGAATAACTCGGGTCCCCATTTTTTTAGTGCGTTGGTATACTCCAGGTCTTCATCTCCTCTGGAGAGTTGGTCGGCCATTTCTTTGAGCATGAGCACACACTTGAATTCTGTCCACGGCTCAGGTTGATAGTCCAATAATTTGTACTCTATGGGCAGGTCAGTATAGGACAACTGATTGATATAGGCATTGACACCTCTTGTGTAAGCTTGTACTAAGGCGTAAGATGCTTTGTCTTGCTGTAGGGCTTCCAGGCTTCTTCTGGCGCCGTAGGTAAGGCCCTTTCGTCTTTGACCTCTATCAAACTCGAGCGCCTGGTCGCCAAAGAGTTCAGATATCCTGCCGGCAGTAGCTAGTAGCTGAAACTCCATTTGCCAAAGCCGGTGGAAAGCGGTGATATATCCCTGAGCGAAGAACATGTCTTCGTCATTGGCCGCGAAAATGTGCGGGATTAAGTGTTCATCGAAACTGACTCTAACTTCTTCTTTTAAGCCAGCTACATCAAAAGACTCAGGAACAGTGATAGGGTCTAATTCAGCGTTTTGCCAAAAACCATGCTTAGGACTTAATAATTTACCGAGAGGAGGGATGCTTCCGTAAGGATTATGAAGCAAAACGGTAAGGGTCAACGTCAACGAAAAGAAAAAGACGAAGCGAAAAATCCTCATTTAATTGTTATAGCAATAGTTCTTAGGTGGGGCGAAAATGTTCAAAAAATAACCCAAATACAATGTATTTGTTTTGCTTTTTCAATCGCACGTACCTTTAAGGAGTAATTGTTATGTACAAGAAGGTCTGGAAGCGGTTGTTTGATTTTTTGTTCTCGGCAGGGTTGATATTGCTTTTGAGTCCGCTCATGGTACTGGTCTTGTTGGCATCTGCTTTAATTACGGGGTTTCGACCTTTTTTCTTCCAGCAACGAAGCGGTCGAAATGGTATTCCTTTTCACATTTTTAAGTTTAAAACCCTTGATAATGAGGGAAATGTCTACGGAATGTACGGGAGGTTTTTAAGGGCTTCGTCGCTTGATGAGCTACCTCAACTATTCAACATCTTATTGGGTCAAATGAGTTTGGTAGGCCCTCGTCCCTTATATCCGGAATATGACCAATATTATAGTGAAGAGCATTGCAAAAGGCTCGATGTAAAACCCGGACTGACAGGCTTAGCTCAGATATCGGGTAGGAATGCCCTAGGGTGGAAGGAGCGTTTTGACTTAGATGTGCACTATGTAGCTGATGTCTCTTTTGTAGGAGACATGAGGATATTGATAAAAACAGCCGTCAAAGTTTTTCAGACTTCTGGGGCAGATGGTGTAGACCTGGAGCCTTTCCGTGGATACAATTAATAGGCTGAAGGTTTTTTCAATAGCGGGCCACCGTTCTTCCTGGGTAGGAATACCTCTAACTTGAAATTGATGAATAAGTAGCTGTCATTAGTATCTGGATTCCCGCGAGGGGCACCAGGCACTTGCGCATCAAAAAACTCCTGATTGATAATGGCAAATTCCCCATCGACATTGGCTTCCAACTTTCTGTTGGACAGGCGAGCGGCTATGGAACCATCGTCAGCTCTAAAGACTGTAGAGACATCATCCAGGTAGTCGGTGAAGGTGTAGCGATAACTCACCTCTGCTACCATATTCACAAATTCGTTGAATCGCATTTTCAATCCGAAGGTCAAAGGAATGGCTAGGGCTATTTTCCCATAGGATTGTCCTTCAGTCTCAAATTCCCGCAGGTTATATCGTACAGAATCCAGCACGGTCGTGGGGTTGTAGGTCGTACCAGCAATGCCAATGCCCATATAAGGATCGACACTCCATCTTCTGAAATAGTCTCCCTGATACTTACGTAGGTAGAGTATTGCCTGAAGGTTGGCTTCTACATTCCTTGATCGGAAGTTTAGATTGCGCTGCCTCGCAAAACTGCTATCCGGAGCGTTTTGATCATCTTCTTGCAGCGTGTAGTAAATCACTTCGGCTCTTGCACCTACTCTGCTCAATAGTCGAGCCTCCAATCCTAAAGAGAGATTCGACAGCTTTTGACGTAGCGTATTCTCATCATTCAGCTCCCCAAAGTACGTGGACATACCGGTACCGGCAGAAAGGGAATAATATCGGTCGCTGTACTGCCATGAAAAGAAGTTCTGAGCCTCCAGATGGAAGCTTATCAATAGAACTAAAACAAAGAGACCCCTTTTCATAAACGACAAAGTAGGATAGACTACAGAGTATGAACAAATAATGTTCTTTTTTATTTTCTCAATCTTAAGACAATTCACTTGATTAAGAACATAAAAAAAGCTCCACTAAATGGAGCTTGGAGGTTCCGAGCGGATTCGAACCGCTGTAAAAGGTTTTGCAGACCTCTGCCTAGCCACTCGGCCACGGAACCTTGTTTTCACAAAGTTAGAAAAAATGGTCAAGCCAATACTATTGATCGGCTTGACCTTTATACTTATTCTGCGTCTTCTGCTTTGTCTTCTTCCTTAGCAGGTTTCGCTTTAGTAGCTTTTGGCTTAGCGGCCCCTTCCATTTGCTCCTTCAATGCAGATAGTGCTTCAAGATCGCCTAATGTAGATCTTTCGCTATCCTTATTGATTTTGTCAATGGTTTTGGACTTGTTACCAGCAGCTTTCTTCTTAGGAGCTGCAGCTACCACTTCTTCTCCTTCTTTCCATGTAGCCGTGTGGCTCAATAGAATTCTTCTCTCATCCTTAGAGAAATCAAGAACTTTGAAATCGAGGGTTTCGCCATCGCTAGGGTTCGTTCCGTCTTCTTTCTTCAAGTTCTTATTGTTACAGTGTCCTTCCAGTCCGTAAGGGAGCTCAAGAACAGCTGCTTTGTCATTGATCTCAACGATAGTACACTTGTGTAGAGATCCTCTTGTGAATACTGTTTCGAAAGTATCCCAAGGATTCTCTTCAAGATGTTTGTGGCTAAGTGCTAATCTTCTGTTTTCAGTATCAAGCTCCATTACCACAACCTCTAGCTCGTCACCAACTTTCACAAACTCAGAAGGATGCTTGATCTTCTTCGTCCAGGAAAGGTCAGAAACGTGTACCAGACCGTCAATACCTTCTTCAAGCTCGATGAAAAGACCGAAG
>CAZZHO010000248.1:0-5369 GCA_964653795.1 uncultured Roseivirgaceae bacterium
TTGTCAAATAGATTTGCATTGTGAAGCTGTTCCGAAAAATTCTCATTCTTCCCATTTTGTTCTATCAATACAGCTTATCACCTCTTTTCCCTAATTCATGTCGCTACACACCCAGCTGTTCACACTATGCAAAGCAAGCTATCAGCAAATATGGACTAAGGGGAGTTTGGCTTGCTGTTAAGCGAATTGCCAGATGCCATCCGTGGGGAGGACAAGGTTACGATCCAGTACCATGAGTAGCGCCGATAAGAAAAGAAGTACATGGTGGGTGTTGTTAGAGGCTAATTTGGCTATGGTGGCTATGAGTACTTCAGGTCCTTTGGGTAGATATATTTCTCTGCCGCCACATATTGTTATTTGCGTCAGGTGCTTGAGTGGTGCCTTTCTACTCTTCCTATTTTGTAAAATCCTTTCCGTTCCTGTGAAGTTGAGGAATCGGAAAGATTTTTGGAGAATTACCTTAATAGGGGTTTTGTTGGTGTCTCATTGGACGACCTATTTTCTTGCTCTACAGTTATCTTCCGTAGCAGTAGGTATGCTTTCACTCTTCACTTACACTGTTATTGCTGCATTCCTTGAGCCAGTTTTTTTGAAGACAAGGTTTGAACCGATTTATATTCTTTTTGGAATCATGAGCTTGACCGGTGTAGCCCTATTGATGCCATCATTGGATTTTGGTGATAGCTATGTGCAGGGTGTGCTGTTTGGATTGTTATCAGCATTCCTTTACGTTTTTCGAAACCTACTATTAAAACCAATAAGTGCTTCTTATTCATCTATTCCGCTCATGTTTAACCAACTGCTTATTGGAGGAGTACTTTTGAGCCCTTTTCTTCTTTTTCAGAATGGAAGCGATATTGTAGAAGAATGGCCATGGTTATTATTATTGGCCATTGTCACCACAGCCATAGGGCATACGATGTTTGTAAAGGTGCTGGCAAGTTTCTCTGTTACCAGTATCAGTATTCTCACGGCGATACAACCAGTTTATGGGATTCTAATGGGAATGTTCTTTTTATCTGAGGTTCCAAGCCCAAAAGCCATTATTGGAGGTGTTTTGATCCTGCTGACGGTGGTTCTTGAAAGTATTCGCAACAGCTTGAAATCTAATTCATAAATTGGTTTAAGGTCCTGTCATCAGTGATCATGTACCCCAGAAGCCCGAGTAGCCACAGCGCTTGGATGGTTATATGAATCCACTTATTCTTAATTCGAAAGATCATCATGATAAGGTAGATGCTACCGAATGCTATTTGAGGCCAGGAATCTTGTAGAGGAAGTTTTTGTAAGAACATATTCTGCCAAATACTGATCATCATAGTGCCAAAAGCAATACCAAAAAACCAGGGCCATTGGTCTCTGTAATAGGAGTCCAAGTCTGTTTCGTGCCCTCTAATTCCTGTTGGAAACAGCATTCTAGCAAGAAGGAATAACAGAATTGGGTAGGTCAAAATCACTAAAATGATGGGAAGCGTCCAAATCTTTATCTGTTGAGAATACTCGTAGTTGATCCACCATTCCTGAATGTGTAAAAAGAATACAGTGGCAGTTAAGAGCCCGTGGGAAATGGAAAGCTTGACGTGTTTGAGGTTCGATAAAATGTCTGCCAGGCTCGTTAATATTTGGGCAATACCTAAGCCTAATATCAGAGAAGTAAGAACAACGACGTACTCAAAAGGATCCATAACTTAAAGAAAGGCAATTTGCGGGTTACACAATGTCGCCCAGAGTTCGGTTATTGAAATTGATTCAAAACCGCTTTGACTGATCCATGTTGTTTCAATAGATCTCCCGCTTTTTCTTCACCTATTTCCAGCTCTTCAACTAAAAACCGGATGCCGCGTTCTACCAGCTTCTGGTTGTTGAGTTGCATATTGACCATTTTATTTCCCTTTACTCTTCCTATTCTTATCATAAGAGAGGTGGAAATCATATTAAGAACCATTTTTTGTGCAGTACCGCTTTTCATACGGGTACTACCCGATACGTACTCTGGACCTACAATTACTTCAATTGGAAATTTTGAGATAGAGGCTATTGGGGAGGATGGGTTGCATGTAATGCAACTAGTAAGTGCCCCCAAGCTGTTGGCGTATTCCAACCCTCCAATTACATAGGGTGTAGTACCTGAAGCGGCTAATCCCACTACTGTATCCTTATCGCTCAGACCGAGCTTTTCTAAGTCTTCCTTTGCTAATGATTTGCTGTCCTCTGCAAACTCCACAGCTTTTCTAATGGCTCCGTCGCCTCCAGCTATTATTCCTATAACCTTGTCATGAGACATGCCATAAGTTGGGGGGATTTCAGATGCATCCAATATTCCCAACCTTCCGCTAGTTCCGGCTCCGATATAGAACAACCGCCCTCCATTCTTAAACTTTGGTTCCATAGCCTCTAGGAGATGCTCAATGCTGGAAAGCGACTTCTGGACTGCATTGGCTACTAGCTGATCTTCAGTATTAATATCTGCGAGTATTTCTCCTACAGACTTCTGTTCGAGGTTGTCATATTTTGAAGTTTGCTCTGTAATTCTATCCATGGGGATGCACCTGGTTAATTCCTGTCAAAATTGGAGGGTAATTTCTAAAGATGCAGGGACTATCATTTATTTTCGGGCTATGATTCGAATGATGGTCTTAATGATTTTACTGTGGAGCAGTTCCGCAATGAAAGCTCAAGGCTCCAAAGATTCAGAGTTTAGAGGAGTATGGGTAGCTACCATCAACAATATAGACTGGCCGCCAGTCAGTGAATTAGCACCCAATAGACAGAAAGCGGCTTTTATTGAGCTGTTAGATTACTACGAGCAGCTTAATTTCAATGCTATTATCGTACAGATTCGGCCTTCGGGAGATGCTTTTTATCCTTCTGAAATTGCTCCATGGTCCCGTTTCTTAACTGGCCAGGAGGGAAGCCCTGGTAAGTGGAAATCTGATCCGCTGGAGTTTATGATTGAAGAAGCTCATAAACGTGGGATGGAGTTCCATGCCTGGCTAAATCCTTATCGAGCTAGTTGCAATCAGGATGTTAGGTCCATGTCGATGAAGAATCTCTTTTTTCAAGAGCAAGAATGGATTATACCATATGGTACAAGATATTACCTGGACCCAGGTATCCCGGAAGTTCAGAATCATATTGTTCAGATCGTGGATGAGGTAATTAGTAATTACGCGGTGGATGGAATACACTTTGATGACTACTTCTATCCTTACCCGATAGAGGGTGAGCTCTTTAGGGATAGAGGTTCTTTTGTGAAGTATGGATTGAGTCAATTTGAAGACAGAGAAGATTGGAGAAGGGCCAATGTGGACTCGCTGGTAAAGAAGGTTTCTTACCATATCCGCAAGGTCAAACCAGAAGTGAAGTTTGGTATAAGTCCATTTGGAGTTTGGCGAAATAAGGACCAGGATCCACGTGGTTCGAGGACTAATGCTGCTCACACTACTTATGATGATCTCTATGCTGATGCTTTAAGTTGGATTAGAAATGACTGGGTTGATTACCTAGCTCCTCAGCTCTATTGGAGCAGTTATTTTGATAAAGCTCCATACCCCATTCTTGCGAAATGGTGGCATCAGTTTGGTAATGATGTGGACATATACATAGGTCATGGTATGTATAAAGTGGGGGAGGATCAGGATAGGGTTTGGAACGATATTAATGAAATCCCAAGGCAGATTGCTTGGAATAGGTCATTAGCTGGCATTCAGGGAAGTGTTTTCTACAGTGCAAGATCACTTCGAAGGTTTCCAAAGTTGGCGGAAAAATTAAGACAGGAAGTATTCACCGACAAGACTCGTACGGAGGAGTCTTATGATAAAGCCAATTTAGCCGCACCTAATATCAGGACGGCAAGGGCGGTGAGGAATACCTTATTTATTGATTTGGACTTGAAAGATTTGGAAAAGGAAGTACAAAGTGTTGCAGTCCTTTCAACTCGTGGAAACAAACCGGGTAAGTTGCTTATGGAGCAAAAGATTGGGACTGTGCCTGGTATTCAATTGGCTCTCTATGGAGATAAAATGGATGTGGTCATTGCTTATATTAATGGAGAGCATAAAATCGGGGAGTCCAGTCAAATAATATCGGTTGAGAAAGAAAATGGGAAATGGGAGGTGAATACGTTTTGAAGAATCTCTCTTACAAAGTGATAGGCTTGATGTCAGGAACGTCACTTGATGGGCTCGATTTGGCTTATTGCCATATTGGGAGAAATGAAGGTAATTGGTCATTTGATTTCATTGAAACCAAAGCGGTCAACTATGATGCTTCCTGGCGAGAAAGTTTGAAAAATACCATATATCTTGATTCTCTGAACCTTTTAGCTCTTGATGTGAGTTACGGGCAATTTTTGGGTGAACAGGTAAGGGATTTTATTAATGATATTGACGCTTGTCCGGATTTGATTGCAAGTCATGGTCATACGGTTTTTCATCAACCCGAGAAAGGATTTACACGTCAGATTGGCTCAGGTCAGGAGATTGCCAACGTTACTGGTTTCAAGACGATCTGTGACTTCCGATCTAAGGATGTAAGCTTAGGTGGTCAGGGAGCTCCGCTGGTACCAATTGGGGATCATAATTTCTTTGGGGAGTATGATGCTTGCCTTAATTTGGGAGGTATTGCCAATGTTTCCTACGATTCGAATGGCGTGAGATTGGCTATGGACATCTGTGCTGCCAATATGCTGCTGAATTGCTTAATGGAGGAAATAGGGAAGATGTTTGATGATAATGGGAGTATGGCGAGATCTGGCAAGGTAATTCCTGAGATGTTGGAATCGTTGAATGCTCTTGCCTACCTTACTATACCAGGGCCCAAGTCTACTGGGGTGGAGTGGTTCAATCAAGAAATAGTTGCGATTCTGAAGCGCTTTTCTGGTGAGGGTTTAGAAGATCGGTTGCACACCTCTGTGGAACACATGGCCATGCAGATTGCTAAAGTGTCTCAGTCCTTCTCTTCAATGTTGGTTACAGGTGGGGGAGCGAAGAATGGTTTTCTGATGGAGAGAATAGCTCATCATCTAGGATTTGAGCCCAATATACCCGTTGAGCAGGTTGTTGATTTCAAAGAAGCTTTAGTATTTGCCCTGATGGGAGTTCTTAGGAATGAGAATGAAACCAACTGCTTTCACTCTGTTACCGGCGCTAAATACGATAGTTCAGGCGGAGTAGTTTATCTTCCTTAAAATTCTCTTTGCTCGTGGGAGTTGTTGAACTTTTATTGATTCTTGTTTTCTGTGTGGGTCTCATCATTTTAGGCTCTTCGGTATTGAAAGTTCATCCTTTTTTAGTTCTAGTTTTTACGTCGATAGTTGCCGGATTTCTTTTAGGCCTTCCATTGTCAGCTATAGTGAAGACAGTCACCAG
>CAZZHO010000249.1:0-5368 GCA_964653795.1 uncultured Roseivirgaceae bacterium
TGACTCAATAATATCCGCCTGATCCAAGATACTGTAGTTATAGGGTCGAGGTTTATCTGAAAAACCAAAGCCAATCATATCCAAAGTCATTAGCTTATAGTTGGCTACAAGGCCATCCCACATATGACTCCAGTCCCAGGAGGCTGTTGGAAACCCATGAATCAACAGGATCACCTCTCCTTGTCCCTCGCTAACAAAGAATATATTGTGTGATTTATATGGAAATGATCGCCCCTTCTCCTTCCATTTTGATAGTTTCATAGTCTTGAAATTAAACCATATCTGAAAATCTGAAATTTGATACGTGTGAAGAAACTTCTAGCTGTCATCATAGCATCAGTCGTTTTAAATAAAAAGATATGCTCCGGAACCTAAGCTTCGTATTTTCAGCTCTTGTCCTGCTATCATCATGTTCCAATGACAGTGAAGAGATCTCAACAGGCCCAATCGTACCGGACGACCCATTAGCAGCGGAACTTGAGGATAAGCTTGAAGGCAATACTATGGGATATGCCTATTTGGTACTCAGAGATGGCGCTATCGCTGCTAGTAAAGGTTCTGGTTTTGCCAGAAGTGCATCGGACGGTGGTAGTCCCATGCTCACCAGCACACCAATGCATGTTGCCAGCTTAAGCAAATTCATCACCACCGTAACCACACTACACTTACTTGAAGAGTATCAGATCTCTACGGAAGCATCCATCTCGCCCTATTTTCCATCTGACTGGGAATTAGGACCTGGCGTAACAGAACTTACCTTCATGGATTTCCTGGCTCAGCAAGCAGGACTCAATGAATATGGTACTTTCTTCTTTAGGGCCAATCACTATGATTCCCTCAAACAACTTATTGCCAATGGTGCTGAAAACCCTCAAGTCAAATTTTACAACAATAATCATCACTCGTTTATGAGAGTAGTTCTACCGGTATTAGTAGACCAACAAAATGGTACCGACAGAACTTACGATCCATTTAATACTGCGATCAGCTATAGAGATATTGTGAAAACTGAATTATTTGATCCCATTGGAGCTATTGGTACTTTGAACTCCGCGGACCTGGATGTGGCCCTTGCCTACGGAGGCGCTGACGATAACAACAGTGGTTTAGGTGGTTCACTTGACTTTTCCTTGGTAGGCGGAGCTTACGGTTGGCATATTTCAGCCGCTGATTTCACAACCCTTTGGCAAAAGGTATGGCACACAGAAGAAATTTTCTCGTCATCAATAAGAGAAGAAATGCAAGAGAATAGAGCCGGGCTATTCGAAACCTATTCCGGTAGAAACGGCACTTATTACATCAAAAATGGATGGTGGTTTTATAGCACCAACCCCGATCAGGAAATTCAGACGGTCGCAATACATTTTCCAGATAATACGGACCTGATCGTTTACATCAACTCCGTAATCGATGGACGACATGTCGGCATAACAAGCCTAGCAGTGGATGCATATGAAGAAAGTTTGCTGGTCAACTAGATGGAAAGTGTCTATGCTGGGCATCATGATGTTAGCGCTCGGATGTCAAGATGATAACAGTTCACCGACAGGAGCTGAAAGTGATGAGTTTGCGATATGCAATGACCTCATCGCAGATAGCTGTCCAGGAAACGCAAGCCTTTATTGCCTTTTTGGTTACAAATGGGGAGAGCAAGGGGCTTTTGAATCGACTGGCGAAAGAGGAATAGGGCCAGCTATCACCGGAGGAACTATTACCTACAGCTTTCAAGAAACTGCCGGCTTAGTCAACACACATAGCGAAGTAAATGTACCCACCTTTTCTTTTGACCTTCTAAACGGTTGCGCCAAGACTCAAATAGAAAGAGCCTTTTCAAGCTGGGAAAGTATTGCCGACATTAGCTTCTCAAAAGAGGAAGATGATAGCCAAAGTGATGTTAGGATTTATGTTGCCAATACCAGGCAAACAGGAATAGCTTTTCCTCCATTCCAGAATGGAAAATGCACCCAACTAGCAGGTCAATTAACCATTAACCCTAACCACAGATTTGATGATTGCGATGATTTCTACCTTTTTGTTTTACATGAAATAGGGCATACACTTGGTTTAGGTCATGTGACCACAGCTGAAATCATGAACGGTAGCAGCGATATTATTCTCTCTTTGGACGGCCTACAGACTGGAGACTCTTTGGGCTTGGTATCTATCTACGGAGCAAAGAGCGAATAGTCAATCCAATATTTTTCTAATCTCCCTTCCTTCCTCCAGAAACCGATTGAGTTTTTCCTGATCGCCATTCGATAATGAGTCTTTCATCATCTCAATCTTAGAGAGCAGGTTATCGATTGCATCTAAAAGTGGTGCTTGGTTCTCCAGAAAAATTGATGTCCACATTTCAGGTGAACTCTTAGCGAGTCGAACAGTAGAAGCGAAACCGGAGCCGGCCAGCTCCAAAATCAAATTATCATCCCGCTCCTTCTCCAAAACAGCATTACTAAGACTAAAAGCAATCACGTGGCTCAGGTGTGAAATATAAGCCAGATGCTTATCATGATTCTGAGGAGTCATATCGACCAAACTCATATTGCCCAGGCCGCACCAACCGCGAAAAATTTCCACCACATCCGAATCTGTCTTCTCGGTTTCGCACATGACCATGGTCTTCCCTTCATATAGGCCGGGAAAAGCTGCGGATGGGCCTGAATATTCTGTTCCTGCGATTGGATGTGCTGCCAGAAAGCGACTTCTATTCTCATGATATGCTACCGATTCGCAAATAGTCGATTTCGTCGAACCAAAATCAATGACGAACTGATGCTGCTGAATGATGTCCAATACCTTCGGCAGACTCTCTTTTATGGCTCCCACAGGAATAGATAAAATGACGCCATCAGCCCATTGCAAAGCAGCGTCCATATGCGAGAAAGCCCTGTCAATAAGACCTAGTTGTTGGGCTTCCGCTAAATGATCTTGACTGATATCATATCCTGCTATGGTATGGTCAGCCTTTCTCAACATCAAACCAAAAGAGCCGCCTATTAAGCCCGGTCCAATAATGAGCACATTCATAGCTCCAGCCTGTTTAACACTTCTTGCAATCTATTTTCTGGCGTGCATAATGATATTCTTATAAACTGTTCTCCAGACTCCCCAAAAATGAAACCCGGCGTAATGAATACTTTATACTTTTCTAGAATCTCATCAGATAACTGCTCCCCACTTCCATCCTTGACCTTAGCCCAAACAAACATTCCTTTCTGGTCTACACTGTAAGTACAACCTAGTTTATCTAACAATGTGTGCACAAGGCGCTTTCTATTTCGATAGACACCATTTAGCTTTTCAAACCATTCATCGGCCAAGCTCACAGCCTTTATCGCTGCAAGCTGAATAGGGCGAAAGGAGCCGCTATCCACGTTGCTCTTTATTTTCAGAATAGATTGGATGTTTTGCTCACTACCACAGACCCATCCTACTCTCCAACCCGCCATATTAAATGACTTGCTTAAAGAATGTAGCTCTAGCGTAACCTCCATTTGTGGATCAAACTGCAACAGACTTTTGCGATTATCATTTAAAATGAAGGCATATGGATTATCATGGCAGATCAGGAAATTTCTATCTTTTGCATAAGCCACCAACTTCTCCAGCGTCTCAGTCTCAGCCTCAGCTCCTGTAGGCATATGAGGATAATTCACCCAAAACAATTTCACTTTGGAAGTGTCCAGACTTTCGAGAAAATCCCAGTCCGGCTGCCAATTCCTATCAGCTGAAAGCGGATAATAAATGGGCTCAGCCTCGACCATTCTGGTTACCGAGGTATAAGTCGGATAACCCAGACTTGGAATAAGAACCTGATCTCCCTTATTCAAGTATGCTAGGGAAATGTGGGTGATTCCTTCTTTCGAGCCTATCAATGGTAGGACATGCTTGCCTGCATCTACTGAAACCTCAAAATGACGAAGCATAAAGTCAGCAAAAGCAGTTCTGAGTTCAGGAATCCCTTTATAAGATTGATAGCCATGATTTTCAGAAAGCTGAGCACTACTCACTAGCTCTTGAACCACCTCTGGATGAGGAGGTAAATCAGGACTCCCGATACCCAGGTTAATAACGTCATGACCTTTGACTTCCAGCTGACGAATCTGCTCTAATTTTCGAGAAAAATAGTATTCCTCTAACTCCTTCAGTCTCGTCGCCGTATCTACCTTCATTTGCTTGAGTATAAGCAGCTAAAAATAGTGAGCAAACCTATCGAATTGATTAGTTTGCCGACTTTAATTTCGATTTGACCAATAAACGACGTTAACTAGAAAATGAAATTTGGAACAAAAGCCATTCACGCTGGTGTAAAACCTGATCCATCCACTGGAGCCATCATGACCCCAATTTTCCAGACCAGCACTTATGTGCAGGCAGCTCCAGGAGACCATAAAGGTTATGAATACGCCAGAACTCAGAACCCTACCAGAGAGCAATTAGAAGCCAATCTAGCTGCTCTTGAAAATGGTAAGTATGGAAGAGCCTTTGCTTCAGGGATGTCTGCCACGGATAGTATCATCAAGTTACTCTCTCCGGGAGATGAGGTTGTGGTGAGCAACGACCTCTATGGAGGCACCTATAGACTCTTCACTAAACTGTATGAAAGGTATGGTTTGGTTTTCCACTTTGTGGATATGAAGGATCAGAATGCGATCGCTGCTGCCATCAACGACAAAACGAAAATGGTGTGGATTGAGACGCCAACCAATCCCATGATGAATATCGTGGATATTAAGGCGACAGTTACGATTGCTAAAGATTTTGGAGCCATTGTAGTAGTTGACAATACATTTGCCACTCCTTATTTACAGAATCCTTTAGATCTCGGTGCCGATATCGTCATGCATTCAGTGACTAAATACATCGCCGGTCATTCTGATGTGGTCATGGGCGCTGCAATTACCAACTCTCAGGATATCGATGAAAAACTAGCTTTTATCCAAAACTCTGCTGGAGCAGTACCCGGACCAAATGATTGCTTTTTGGTTCTCCGGGGTATCAAAACACTTCACGTACGAATGCAGAGACATGCTGAAAATGGCAAGCGTATTGCGCACTTTTTAAAATCTCACCCGCTAGTTGAGAAGGTTTACTGGCCTGGATTCGAAGAACACCCCAATCATGAAGTAGCTAAAAGCCAGATGAATGATTTTGGAGGCATGATCTCGTTTATCCTGAAAAATGACAATCAGGAAGCTGCCTTTGAGGTCTTGAAGAAATTCAAAGTCTTCTCCCTAGCTGAGTCTCTTGGAGGAGTAGAATCATTGGTAGGACACCCCGCGAGCATGACCCACGCAAGTATTCCGAAGGAAGAAAGATTAAAGTCAGGACTGACAGACTCATTGATAAGACTGAGTGTCGGAATCGA
>CAZZHO010000250.1:0-5289 GCA_964653795.1 uncultured Roseivirgaceae bacterium
ATGAACAAATGTAAATTATAATTTACCTAAAATTCCTTTTCTATATCTCACGAGTAGTCTACTCCACTCGATCTCTACTCTTCCAAATCCTACATCTCAGAATGGATTTCAAACAATTCGTCCGAATAAAATAGTTGTACCTATCGATGTTGATTTGTATTGCCTGAGAACCTAAAAGAAGGAATATGAGACACCTATTGCTACTTATTATCCTGACTCAAACCATTCTTGTTTCGGCTCAGGAATCTGTCCCAATAGATACGGTTTACTCCTCAGAGTACCTTACGAAGAGCACCAAGTTTGCCTGGACAACTTATGGGGCTGATTTTCTTCAGTTGTCGGGCGGGAGTGCCGAGTATTTGGACAATGAGGTACTCACAAAAGCGAATTTCAACGGCGCTTTTATTCCACGTCTTAGTATTGGCGGAATTCATTTTTGGGGTCATGCAGATTTCTATGTCCGTTTTCCATTAGGTTTTTTAAGTGCACAATCTGTACCCGACGAATTTGAACAGTTTAATTACTTTCAGAGTGTCGAGACTGGTGCGAGGATTTATCCACTTGCCCTCAAGCCCAATGCTCTTAGACCTTACCTAGGGGTCAACTTTCGAACGCTATCTTTCGGCTTTGAGCCCAGAAATTCTGGTTTTACTGTCGCATTTCCATCTTATCAGGAATTTATTGTGCCCTTGCAGGCCGGAGTGACTTATGCCTCAAAAAAGTACCTGTTTAATGCAGGAGTTCATTACCAGACCAAACGATCCATTCGATATTCACTTTCTGAGACGCAAAAAGGATCGGTAGATTTTGACCCCATATCCTTCGAGTTTGGAGTTATGCGATATGTTGATCTTGATAGGAGCGCACGAACTAAGGAAGGAATTGCCTATAATAACAGAAAGCATCAAATCCTGAAAGAAAATAAAGGCTTAAGTGCTTTTTATATTGGTATTGGTCCATCCTCCTTCATGCAGTTGACAAGCAATGAATTTTTAGATGCCAATTTCCCGCACATTGCAGATGATAATCTCTCTTCCTTTGCGGCAGATATTACAGCTGGCTACTATTTCGATAAGCCAGATCTCAACCTGGGTATTTCATTTAGAGGAGCCAGAGCCGTCGGAAAGGCCATAGACGATGAGATCAAAACCAGGCGGAGGTCTTACATGGTTGAGGCTTACAAATTTCTATTCAACTACCTTGGTTTTGTTCCCTACTTTGGGTTGACAGGCTCGATGGAGAATCTAAGGACTGAAATTAATGGAGAGGTATTCGAAACCACCAAGCCGGCGGTCGGTTTCATTTTTGGTTGGGATATCAGAGTAGTAAAAACGGAGACTGGTTTACTTCGGACCAACCTGCGATATGTTCCAGGACTGCACATGGACATCAATGGAGATCGAATGATGTTTGATCATCTGGAATTTAACTTCATACAGTACGTTCACTTTATCGGTCGCAAGAAAAAGCTGAAAAGTACATAATCAAAAAGCCCCGAATTACTCCGGGGCTTCAAATTCAGAAGTCTTTTCGGATTATTCCGCTAGTGTTACTTTTCGTTCAACTGAGTTGAAAGGACCTGGTATAAGTTGGCCTTCTGCGTCAAGTAACTCCAGCTTCACGGTGATCTCACCTTTTGGTAGATTTTCAGCGTAGTATGGTGCCCATTCATCAATCATGAATTCTGTCCCATTAATAGTAGCTTTTACTTTATTACCATCAGGTGAGATGGTGGTATTTAATAAGTAGAAGTCAACCATGAGTTTTTCAGTGTCGCCTCCTTTGTAAGTACCCTTAGGTCTACTGTAGAAGAGGTGAGGAGCGGTAAGGTCAATATCAGCAACTTCTGCAGGTTCGCCTACGGTCACTACGTCGATCCAGAAGGCATCAGCATTTTTCACACTTTCGTGGTATGATCTTGATAGGAACGCTAACAAGACATACTGTCCTTCTTCCATTTCCTTTGTAAAAGTTGGCTCATAATGAGCGGAATATGGTCCATTATTAACAATGAAGTGAATATGTTGCCCTTTGCCAGAATTGGCAATACCCCTGGTATCGGCACCTTCTGTTTGTGCGCCGAGTTCATAGTTGCCTACCGCAAAATCAAATGAAGCTGTAAAACTGGAATCGCCGGCTTCCACATTCATGCTGTTAAGCGACAGTGAAGCATCCGCATATTCAGGTGAAGCTGGAGCCTTTGTCAAAGTGATAGGCTTTGGTGCAGGTGCTTCTTCTGCCACTTCTTCAGTTTGCTTTTGAGGAGCACTACATGCCCAGACTATGGCAGAGGCGAAAAATGCTAAAATGATCTTTTTAGCTAATCGGTTTAAGTAAGTCATTTCTTTATTGAAGGTTATTAAGGTTCCTTAAAGCTACATAATACAATTGGGCTGATATTGTTTGAATTATTCCTCACTGAATTCTTTTAAGACCCGCCCATCTTCATCTAAAAACTGGAGCCTGGCGATATTACTTGAATCCACTACCATCCGAATCCTCTCTTTTCCTTTTTGATCTTTCAGGATAAGCTGTGGTACGCTGTTTTTACTTCCCAAAAATATCCTTTCGGTACCGAGTTTCTTTTCTGCTTTAAGTTCATTGATCTCTTCCTTGATTTCCTGTTTCCTTTCTTCACTGGGTTCTGAGTAGTAATATTCTTCCAATAGGTCCAGGTTTTTGCCGAAGCTTCCATCTCCTGTGCGGTCATAAAAAGTGATCCCAGATTGCACCAATCCGTGGATATTCTCTTTGTATTCCAGATTGATTACTTGATTGTCATTGTACCTATCAAATGAAAGATGGCCAACCCCATAGTTCTTTCCGTTGGAGAATTTCCCGCTGTTGAATACTAAGCCTCCCATTTCGTCTCCTTCCTCATTGAAAAAGATCATGCCGGCGAAGTGTTGTCTTTCGATCATCTCAACCGGGTATTCTTTTCCATTCATCCTGGGAGCCGCTATTCTTTGCTTATTGGCAATGGCTATTACGGTTGTGCCGTCTTCGTTTACGACATTGATTCTTTCTACATTGATTTCTTTGAAGTTGTTTCCAGCCTGATATCGCGGGTTAAAAGGGCTTAATAGGAAAATGACAATGCAGATTAATACTATGTTAAGCATTACTAGTAGGAGTTGAAATCTTGATTTCATTTGGGGCGTTTCTGAATTGAGTGTTTTTGAAAATAAAAAAGGACTGATCATCGACCAGCCCTTTTATAGAACATTTCTCTTTTCGTTAGTCCTTAAGAAAATTTCTTAATACATAATGAAGGATTCCGCCATGCTTATAATACTCCACATCCACACCTGAATCCAGCCTTAGCTTGGCTTTGAACTTCACTACGGATCCATCTTCCTTGGTGGCAGCCACATCCACAATCTTGCCTGGCGTGAGATCTGATGCAAGTCCTTCAATGTCGTACGTTTCCTTGCCGGTCAAGCCTAGCGTTTCCTGATTTTCACCTTCCATAAATACCATAGGAAGCACACCCATGCCCACCAGGTTAGATCGATGTATCCGTTCAAAGCTTTCTGTTATGACTGCCTTCACGCCAAGTAGGTTTGTGCCCTTAGCCGCCCAGTCTCTTGACGATCCGGAACCGTACTCTTTGCCACCAATGACAACCAGTGGAGTGCTATCTGCCTGGTATTTCATTGACGCATCGTAAACGGACATTTCCTCACCAGTGGGATGATAGGTAGTATATCCCCCTTCTTTGCTAGCTAACTTGTTTTTGATACGGACATTGGCGAAGGTTCCACGCATCATCACTTCATGGTTGCCTCTTCGCGAGCCGTAAGAGTTGAAATAGCGCTGCTCAATGCCATTTTCTATTAGGTACTTTCCAGCTGGCTGCTCTGTTTGGAATTTACCTGCAGGTGAAATGTGATCCGTTGTGACCATGTCCCCCAATTGCAGCAGTACTTTGGCTCCTTTGATATCTTCGGGCTCTGCCACTTCCGTAGAAATATCCTTAAAAAATGGAGCTTCCTGGATATAAGTAGAGGAGCTATCCCATTCATAGGTCTGGCCAGCAGGGGCATTGAGGGATTTCCACGCCTCATCTCCGTCGAAGATGGTCTCGTAAGTGCTTTTATAATCTTCAGGCTTTACCACTTGAGACATTACTTCCATGATTTCGGAAGATGAAGGCCATATATCTCGGAGGTAAACCGGATTTCCTTCTTTGTCATTGCCAAGTGAGTCATTGTTCATATCAAAATCCATAGTGCCAGCCAGCGCATATGCCACTACCAACATGGGTGAGGCCAGGAAATTCATTTTGATGTTGGGGTGAATCCTTGCTTCAAAATTCCGGTTACCAGATAGGGCAGAGCATACTACCATATTATGATCAATAACCGCTTTTTGTACCTCCGGAATCATATCTCCTGAATTTCCGATGCAGGTGGTACATCCATAACCTACAGTATGAAATTTCAATACATCTAACTCTTTTGAGAGGTCCGACTTG
Source organism: uncultured Roseivirgaceae bacterium (assembly GCA_964653795.1). GTDB lineage: Bacteria > Bacteroidota > Bacteroidia > Cytophagales > Cyclobacteriaceae > JAWPMT01. The sequence continues at coordinate 4,478 of CAZZHO010000250.1, forward strand.
TCCAGGTATTCTGTCACCACTCGTGATCCTGGCGCTAGTGAGGATTTTACCCATGGCTTAATCTGCAGTCCTCTTTCATTGGCCTTCTTGGCCACCAGTCCAGCACCGATCATGACACTTGGATTAGAAGTGTTCGTACAGGAGGTGATTGCTGCTACTACCACTGAAGCTTCATTAAGAGTGAAGTCTCCATAGCCCTTGGTAGATACTTTGATACTTTGCCTTTTAGAATCAAAGTCAGTCAGTAATTTATCAATCTGCGGCTTTGCCTCTCGTAGTAATATTTTATCCTGAGGTCGCTTAGGACCTGAAATTGTTGGTTCCACCGTTCCTAGGTCAAGGTCTATTACGTCGGTATATTCTATTTCAGCCGAGTCATCTCGCCACAGCAAATTGGCTTTAGCATATGCTTCCACCATATCAATGTGGTCCTCTGACCTGCTGGTTTTGCGCATGTAGTCTAGTGTCTGAGTATCTATTGGCCAATGCGTATCCGTACAACCAAATTCTGGAGACATATTGGAGATGGTTGCCCTGTCTGTTACCGCTAGATTGGTTAAGCCGGGGCCAAAAACTTCGACAATCTTTCCTACCACTCCATAGTCTCTTAAAAGTCTTGTTATAGTCAGTACCAAATCGGTTGCAGTGGTACCCTCCACCATTTCACCAGTGATCTTCAATCCAATGACTTCTGGTAGGATCATGTAGATAGGCTGTCCCAGCATTGCGGCTTCTGCCTCAATACCTCCAACGCCCCAACCCAATACACCGATTCCGTTCACCATGGGTGTGTGCGAGTCAGTTCCAACCAG
>CAZZHO010000251.1:0-5238 GCA_964653795.1 uncultured Roseivirgaceae bacterium
GGGTCTTTTCCAAGACGACCTACAATTATTGCCTTATTTACTCCAGCCATATATTTTAAAGGTATTAAAAAGAGTCGAGATAATTAACCAAGAGTTTTGGTTTCGGCAAATTTAGCATTTGCTCATAAGTGTACGGTCTCAAAGCATACTTTCTTATCAAAGAATGAAAATCAGACTCATCTTCAACCATTATCTTATAGAAAGTAGCGTGAATTCTTTGGTGCGTAAGAATGTGCTTAAAAGGCTCGGATACCGATTGAACTTCTGCTCCAGAAATATTTTCTTCTACAAATGCTTCTATTGAGAATTGTTCCTCTTCCTGAAGCAGAAACTGATATAAACCCTCCCAGATATCTTTCTTGGTTCGTTCTTGCAGGGCATAATGTTCTCCATGTTGAAAACATAGATAGTGGAAATTGCGATTGCGGACTTTGACCTTTTTCTTCTTTACTGGAAACTTATGCTGGGATTTCATTGACCTTGCTTCACAAAACTCCGATAATGGACATTGATCGCATTTAGGATTTTGAGGAGAACAGATCAGTGCACCTAATTCCATTAAACCTTGATTGAAATCTCCGGGCTTCTCATCTGGGATTAATTCCTCCAGAACTTTAGTGAAAACCTTCCTGGTCGCGGGTTGGCTGATATCATCTTCTATTTGGTAAAGCCTTGAGATCACCCGATAGACATTGCCGTCGAGAACAGGAACTGCTTCGTTGAACGCAATAGAAGCAATAGCCGCAGCCGTGTAAGGCCCTACTCCCGGTAGTTTTATTAGCTCTTCACAATGATTGGGGAAAGCATTATTGTATTGTTCATGAACAACTTTTGCGGCTTTGTGCAAGTTACGAGCTCGACTATAGTAGCCAAGCCCCTGCCACAACCTCAGCACTTCCTGTTCTGGAGCTCTTGCCAGGTCTTGAACTGTGGGATATTGAGATACAAATCTCTCGAAATAGGGAAGTCCCTGATTCACACGAGTTTGCTGAAGAATTATTTCGGATAACCAGATATGATATGGATTTCCGCCGATTCGCCAGGGTAAGTCGCGTTTTGCACCGGAGTACCATGCGATTAGTGAAGAAGATATTGCCGTCACAGGACTGATTTGAATGCCAAAATGTAGCTACAGTTTTTTATTTCCAAGGGTCAAAACTAATTTTGGCTCCGATTTTTTAGAACGGAAAAAAGAAGAGAAGTGACAAAGGCGGACGTAATTACAGAGATATCCGAAAAAACAGGAATAGATAAAGCAGATGTGCAAGTGACGGTAGAGGCTTTTTTCTCTGTAGTAAAGAACTCCATGGCGGAAGGAGACAACATTTACATCAGGGGTTTTGGGAGTTTCATCAACAAGAAAAGAGCTAAGAAAATCGCTCGTAACATATCCAAGAACACGGCGATGGTAATTGATGAACACTTCATTCCCAGCTTCAAGCCATCGAAAATGTTCGTCGAGAAAATAAAATCGAGCGGCAAATTGAAGCCGAAAAGCTGGAATGACTAGGTCTCAGCTACTTTTTTCTCTTGCTGGACTTGTACTTGTTATTTTAATATATCGGCTACCGAGAGTGGTAGTTGAGAACGAAACTGATGCTGAAGTAGCGGTAGAAACACATGACTTCACCATCTCCTCGGAAGACGCTGCAGCCATACAGTCTTTGAGGCTTTCCTTAACCGATCCAAATGAAGAAAATTTAGGTATCTTTGCGGACTCTTTAGCGAGATACTACCTGAGATACGGTTTTTTGGATAGTGCATCCAATGTTTCTCAAGCATATCTGGTTGAGGATAGTTCATTGATAAATAGAAAGAAGGGAATAGCCATCCTATATGCGGTGTTCGAAAGATCATTAGATCAAATAGAAGCTGCGGACAAATCAAAAGAGCTCCGGCCTTATATTGAACAAGCGCTTTCGGAGGACCCTGCTGATTTGACACTAAAAAATAAGCTGGCAATGACATTGGTTACAACAGAAAATCCAATGGCTGGCATCACGCTGTTACGTGAGATAGTCTCTATCGACCCTGAGAACAGAGAAGCATTGATCAATCTTGGTCTGCTTTCAATGAGGTCTGGTCAATTTGATAGAGCTGTCGGGCGTTTTCAGACTTTGTTGGAATTAGATACTGCCGACCATGAGTCCAAACTTTATCTGGCTATCGCTTCGATAGAAGTGGGTGATGAGGAAAAATCAGACCGACTTCTGAATGAAATTATTCAAGCTTCGAATGTAGATCCTGCTATCAGGCAATCTGCACTAGAATATTTAGAAAGAGATTGAAAATAGTTTTTGAACAAAAAATTGAAATTATGCCTTGCGGTAAGAAAAGAAAAAGACATAAGATTTCTACTCACAAGAGAAAGAAGAGACTTAGAAAGAACAGACACAAGAAGAAGTAAAAACTGATCCGACGTGAGTAATGAATTAATTATTAGTTCAACTCAAAATGGATGTCGGATTGCCCTTCTCAAAGAAAGAAGACTGGTTGAGTTCCATCAAGAAGAGGGAAACAACCAGTTTAACGTTGGTGACATATACCTTGGAAGTGTCAAGAAAGTAGTTCAAGGGCTCAATGCAGCCTTTATAGATATAGGCTACGAAAAAGATGCGTTCCTACACTACCTAGATTTAGGACCTCAGGTACAATCACTTAACAAATTCACTAAGCTTACACTGAACAAGAAAAATGCCAGTGCAAAGCTTACGGGTTTTAAGCACGAACCGGATATCAACAAGTTCGGTAAGATCAATCAAGTTCTTACCAGAAACCAGAAGATATTGGTACAAGTGGTTAAGGAACCCATATCCACGAAGGGACCAAGACTATCCTGCGAGTTGTCTATCGCTGGAAGGTACATCGTACTCGTACCTTTTTCAGATGCTGTAAGTGTATCTAAAAAGATCACTGACTCTGCAGAACGCAAGAGGCTGGCACGCCTCATCAATTCTATTAAGCCAGAACACTTTGGAGTAATCATAAGGACAGTTGCTCAAGGAAAGGATGTAAAGGAGCTGGATGCGGATCTATCCAACCTCGTCAAGATCTGGAAAGATGGGATCAAGAACCTCAAGACGGCCAAAGTTCGAGACAAAGTAATAGGAGAAGTAAGCAGAGCCAACTCGATTCTTAGAGATGTGCTCAATGAGTCGTTCGACAGTATTGTCGTGGACGAAAAAGAACTTTATCACGAAATCAAGGAATATGTCAAGACCATAGCTCCTGACAAGGAGAAGTTACTTAAGCAGTACAATTCGAAAGTGAAAGTTTTCGAAGCGTATGGCGTGGAGAAACAGTTGAAGATGTCCTTTGGTCAATCGGTGAGCATCGCTAATGGTGGCTATCTCATTATTGAGCATACGGAGGCACTTCATGTTATTGACGTTAACAGCGGCAATAAGTCCAATAGGGAGGAAGATCAGGAAGCTACGGCTCTCACTGTAAACTTGGAGGCGGCAAAAGAAATTGCACGGCAGCTCCGGTTACGAGATATGGGTGGAATCATTGTAGTTGATTTCATCGATATGAGGAAGGCAGACAATAAGAAAAAGGTCTTCCAAAAAATCAAGGATGAGATGGCTTCTGATCGATCGAAGCATACGATTCTACCATTGTCAAAATTTGGTTTGATGCAAATCACGCGTCAGCGTGTTAGACCTGAACTGAATATCGTGACCAGGGAGGCTTGTCCGACCTGTGGCGGTACAGGTAAGATTGCTGCTTCAATTATTGTGGCCGATCAGATAGAAAATACCGTCCACTATTTCTTAACGAAACAAAACGAGAAGAAACTGACAGTTTCCATGCACCCTTATTTGTTTGCCTATTTTACTTCCGGAATTTTCTCGAGAAGAGTAAAATGGTACTTCAAATACCTTAAGTGGGTGAAAGTAGTAGAAGACTCTTCTCTAGCCATTACCGAGTTCAATTTCTTAAATGGAAATGGAGAGCTTGTACAAATGCAAGCTTAGAACTTGATACCAAAATCTATAGCGAAAACGGATGTCCGAATAGTCAAATCTTGATTTCGGGGATCCGTTTCGTTTACTACATTGATCAAACCTCGCTGATAGTTCATTCCTCCAAAAAGGATGGTGTTGATTCCCACGCGATACTCAGCGCCAGCACCTATCGTTGCCATTATGTCCAAGGGATTGAATTGTTCGATCAAAGTATATTCTTCCTCTAAAGGCTCTTCACCGATTTTGATATCAATCCCTCCTCCTACTTGGAAAAACACACTTAGGTCTGGAGCCACTTCATTGGTATATAGTTTCAAGGTCAGAGGAATCTGCAAATATTGAAGATTGTACTCTTCAGTCATATTGGGGAATGTACCACCATTCTCTCCACGGATATCAAGATTAATCCGCTTAGGGACAATCAGTAGACCAGTACTAAAGGTATAGGTCTCAGAAAATGATTGATCAATGATTAGGCCTAAGCCAAATTTTAGAGAAGCACCGCCACTTTCTATATCCAGTGTGTCCGAAACAAGATCCGGCTGACCTGAAGTTATAAGTGGCGAAAACTTAAGACCAATTTTTGTTTGGCTGAGAGCGAGCGCCGGTAGCGCAAATGCAACTATGATAAAAATCTTTTTCATTAAACCTGAGGACTTTGCGGTATAAATTTGAGTTCAAAATTAATGTAAATGATAAGAGTTCATTGGGTCCTTTTAGTAGCAATCTTACTAGGCTGCTCACAAAATGAGTGTAGGGAGGTTAGCAGAGAGGTTCAGCCTCTGGAGCTTGAGGTGGAAAGACTGGAGGAAGTGCTATTCTCTGCGGAAAATCCTGGCGAAGTAGAGGATTTCCTCAAGCAACACCAAGAAATGGCGAAAGGGTTTTTTCACTCCGATCAGTATCCAAACGACTCTATCTTGGCCAGAAGAATTTTTGCACTTACCAATGATCCTTTTATTGATACGTTGAAAAGAGAGGCACTATCGGCATTTTCAGATTTGGATGTTGTGCAGAAGGACTTAGAGGGCGTTTACGCTTTTCGACAAACACTTACTCCTGAAAAGTCGGTACCTAAAATACAAACGGTAATAAGTGGTTTGTATAATGATCTCTACATTACCAACGAATTGTTGGTCATAGGCATTGATTTTTTCATTGGACCTGAGGCTACTTATAAACCACTTAATGTACCTTATTATATTCAACGCCGATACAATCCCACTCACCTTCCTTCCATTGTAGCTAAGTATGAAGCAGGCCTTCTGAC
>CAZZHO010000252.1:0-5233 GCA_964653795.1 uncultured Roseivirgaceae bacterium
CGACGACCGATCTTTGTTTTCAATACTGTCATGATCTTGTGGTTTAGGCGTTAGACGCGGTTTTAATGGCTTGCTTGATTCGAGTGTATGTGCCACACCGGCAAATGTTTCCATTCATGGCGGAAGCTATCTCATCGTCTGTGGGACTTGGATTTTTCTTCAATAAAGAGGCTGCGCTCATGATCTGCCCTGCCTGACAATACCCACACTGAGGCACATCATGGGCGATCCAGGCTTCCTGCAAAGGGTGATTGGCATTTTCTGAAAGCCCTTCGATCGTGGTAATCTCATTGTCCTTTACTGCCGATACTGGCACTTGGCAAGCTCGAGTGGCATTTCCGTTCAAATGAATGGTGCAGGCGCCACATTGGGCAATACCACATCCGTACTTGGTACCGGTAAGTTCTAAATGATCCCTTAGCACCCAGAGGATAGGAGTGGAAGGGTCTACATCCACCTGATGCTGCGTGCCGTTGATTTTTAATGAAAATGATGCCATAAATGAAATGTTATAACTCTCCTCAATTTACAGCATCTGGACGCGGATAACTTACATTAATCAAACAGGTACCAACAGAAAACAATCATCACGGGACATAATAATTATGGCAATGTACGTTGCTTATCTCAAATGAATGGAGAATTGAACGTGTAGCTCGGGCTGACGGTAGAGTTCCAGAATTGTTTTCGAATAAAGGTTTGTAAATACTCTGTTCTCTATTAAATCCCCAAAGACCTCACGGACGCGCAAAAAACTCAACACATCGTCTTCAGTTCCTTTGGCAGCTCTATGCAAATCAAGAGCCAAAACATCTATGATTTCCAAGGGCTTACCATTCCAGTCACTTTGCTTATCACAATAATAGCACCACGAAGCCACTACTAAAGTGGCAATCCCTATGCACCCCTCATGCTCAAGATTTTCCTGGATAGTAGGCAGTAGGAACCTCGGTAATTTGGCCGAGGTTTCAGAACAAATCCGACTGACTTTATCCTGAATGTTTGGATTGGCAAAGCGCTCTTCCAGGGTATCCATATAAGCTTTCAAGTCAATGCCATCGACTTCAGAAAGTATTGGCAAGGCTTCTTTTTCCCAGAACAGTCTTAGAATATTTCGTAGCTGCTCATTGCTCAGGCATTCATTGATGGTTTCAATACCCATCAGGGCTCCGAATATGCCCAAGAGTGAATGTCCTGCATTGAGCAAGCGAATTTTCATCTTTTCATAGGGCATTACATCTTTGACAAATTGCACTCCCTCGATCCTGTCAAAATCAGGCCTCCCTTCAGAGAAATTATCTTCAATCACCCATTGTAAGAACGGCTCACAAGTCACTGGCCATTCGTCCTCCAGGTCAAAGTTTCCTTTTAGAAAATCTAACTCAGCCGCTGTGGTCACAGGGGTAATGCGATCAACCATACTGTTTGGGAAAGTCACATTTTGCTTAACCCAATCTGTGAATTCTCTATCTTCATCTGACAAGAAAGAAAGCATCATTTTACGAATGACATCTCCATTATGTTGGATGTTGTCGCAGGACATTATGGTGAAAGGAGTCTCGCTTCTCTCCATTCGTATTTTCAATGCGGCCTTGAGGTACCCGTAAATTGTAATAGGATCCTCAGTATTATTCATGTCATGTTGAATATCGTTATGGTCCAAATCCAAACTGCCATCAGACCTAAGATTGTAACCACCCTCGGTAATTGTCATCGAAACAATCTTCGTCTCTGGGCTAGCCATTCTATCAATTACAGCCTTCTTATTTTCCGGGGCCCACAAGAAAGATACTAACTGACCCATCACCTCAGTATCGACTTTTCCATCTGGGAATCTGGTAATCAAGGTGTATAAGCAATCTTGTCGATCAAAGATCTGAGAGATTTTCTTATCTTCTTTTCTCAAGCCAACACCACAAACTCCCCAGTCTTGTGCATCTCCCAATTCAATTAATTTCTGAAGGACTAACCCTTGATGAGCCCGGTGGAATCCACCTACACCGATGTGAACAATCCCTGTTTTCAGACTATTTCGATCATACCTCGGAACCTTAAGGACGTCACTGAGTGCAGTCAAATGTCTATTAGCTAATTTCATTTGCTTAGCTTCTGTCTATTTTCTTTCCTCGTTGCATGGCCCAATAAGCTGTAACAAAATAGGTGATGGTACAAATGAACCCATAGTGATAAAAGTTATCGCGATTGGCCAAGTAGGCCTTTTCGTCTGTGCTACCCAGTAAGACAATACCACCTAAAACCACTGTAACCGCTAAGGCAATAAAGGACACGCCGCGCAGAACGCTTATGAGCGTCGATTTACCAGTTTTTACCTCTATTTCCTGCTCCTTTTTCCATGCATGGTACTTTTCAATGTTCTCATTTTCTTCATTTTCAGCTTTCTCGTCCTGAGGATATTTTGCTTTGGCCCCTGAACGTCCTGCCAAAAGGATATACACCAGGATGGTAAAGAGCCAGGTCGGAAGAAACAAATAAAAGAAGGACATAACATCAAGTAGGTTCAAACCAAACCCGAAGACGAGCCCCAAAGCCCAGGAAGTGATTGCAGGGCCACTGAATATCACTTTCTTATAGGAACTCCAATAGCGGGTATATCCGATTTTTGGAAATATTTGATGTTCTGCAAAAACAATCGCCCCAACTGGAACCACGAGTAAACCAGCATAGGTGAGAAGTGGCAAAATCTGTGAGAACACAAATGGAAAGCATGCAACGATCACGGTTACTACTCCTACAATCAAAGTAGTTTTTCTCCTGGATGTACTTGTAAAGACCGCTTGGGCTGCTAATCCAGCCCTATATAAATTGGTAATGGCTGTGGTCCAACCTGCTACGATTACAATTACGAAACCACTCATTCCCAATGCATAATAAGCGACATCACCGGGATCTATTTCGACAATTGATTTTCCGAGAATAACTGCCGCACCGGCTCCCATAATCCCTGCTGCAATCCAAGCCACGTAATGGCCAAACATCATTCCAGTGCTCGTGGCCAGTCCGTAAATCTTTCTTCTAGAAAACCTTAAGAGGGCCATATCAATCAATCCAAAATGCGTAATCGTATTTGCTGCCCATGCAAAACCAATCACCTCCAACAGACCTATGCCTGGCTCTCCAGCACTATTGATCCCGGTCCAGATGGACTGATCTCCGATGTAAATGAATTCCGACCAACTGGAAGGCAAGGTGGAACCCACCACAGATAGTGATAAGGCTGGGAGTAATACCATTGCCCCGCAGGTGAACATTACAAAAAGCCAAGGAGCGCAAATGCCCGAGAAATCGGAGACTGCATTGAAGCCATAGATCGTAACATAAACTACAAATGCACCGACTAGCAAGACGATCAACACAAACCATGCATTGGAAGGGTACCAATTAAGTTGGGCAGGAATGTTAAAAGCAAACCGGACTGCCGTCGATGACACGGTAATCATTGCTGCAGAAATGACTGTGAAGATGATCACATTCGCCCAATTGTAAAGCTTACTCATGGAGTCCCCTGCTATTTTATTTAAATAAGTATAGAGGCTGAGTCGTGTGTCAACAGCAATAGGTGAGGTGATCAATGTCCAGCTTAAAACCGCCAGAATGTTGCCAATAAATAAACCCAAAAGAATATCTACTGTCTTGGCTCCAAGAGCCACGAAAGTGGCCCCTATTACGAATTCCGTTGCAGCAACATGTTCTGCGGCATAAAGTCCCGCAAAGTGCGTCCAGCCATGTAGTTTATGCCTGGGGACAGGCAATTGTTCCATGTGGATTTCTTCGAATTTTTTAAATGCTGATGGTATCGACATACTTTACTCTTTTGTAATTACATGCTGCTTTTCAATTTCATATACTGCCAGATTCAACATTTCCTTCTCTACTGAGAAAATATCAGATCTCCCTTAATGACTTCTTGAATGATCTTGGTAGCTCTCGGACTCTTTATTTGGGCAAGAATATTCTGGACTATTCTTTCTCCTATTGTATCAAGTGGTTGGCGATAATAAATCACCGGAGAAGGGTAGATGGAATAGTACTCAGCCTCATCAAAACCGGCAATTTGGATCCGTTCATTTAATCCAGATTTTAATAGATATCGCATGCCGTACATGGTAAGATAATCCGTTGTAAAGACCATCGCATCCAGGTTGGGGTCTGCTTCTAGAAGTGAATCGATTTTTTCATCAAAAAGTAGTTTATCCGGTAATGGGTCAAGTTCAATGATGTGGGATCCAATATTCTCCACATTTTCAATAGCATCCAGAAAGCCTCTGGTTCGCATTAAAAAATGTTCCATGGAAGACTTCAAGGTGACCAGGGCGACATTGCTTTTTCCGTTGTTGATCAAGGAAGAGGTGAGTGCATAAGTACCAAAGTGATTATCAGTAACAATATAATTTGAATCGCTATTCTTGAAGTATCTATCAGTAAAGAAATAGGGTACCTCATCATTGATAGCTTCGGCAACTTCGTCTTGAGAATCCTGAAGTGGTAGAATGACCAGTCCATCCACGCCTCGATTTATGAAATTCACCACCAAATCACGTTGCTTCTGTTGATGTTCTCCTGTACTTCCAATCAGCAAGGTATACCCATATTTTACTAGTCGTAGCTCGATTACCTGGGCTACTCTCATAAAAAATGGATGAGCTAAATCAGGAACAATTAGTCCAATCGTATCACTCTTTTGCGATTGAAGGGCTTTCCCAATAAAGTTGGGCCTATAATTCATCTTCAGGGCAATATCCCGGACCCTATTCGCGGTATCTTCTTTAATTCTGTCTAAATGTTTACCATTCAGAACATAGGAAACCATGGCAATGGAAACTCCGGCTGCTTTCGCAATGTCTTTCAGGTAAACCTTAGTCCGTGGCATGAAGTTGGTAAATATGTTTGTTTAAACGTTTAAATAAAACGGAAACAAAAAACATTCATCAATCGATTATTGGATTTACAATTTGCAGATGTCTAGATGGACTCTTTCACTTTGCAGATGTTCGATACACTCTTTCAATAAGCATTTAGCACTCGAACCTAAAAACGGGCGCGCCGCATCGCTACAATGAGTAAATAAGCTCATTGGTACTTCATTCGTGCATTCTAATCAGGTAGTAGTCTGACCGTAGACATTCCGTTACTGAGCTCCATCCGGAATAAATCTCAAATTCCTTTTAGTACCTTTGGCAACCATTTTTTAGCTATTTACGTCTCGACCACAACT
>CAZZHO010000253.1:0-5150 GCA_964653795.1 uncultured Roseivirgaceae bacterium
AAGGGTTGGCAGCTTATACAACTACCTGGACTTTGGTTCAGACGTGTGCTCTTCCGATCTAAGGGTTGGCAGCTTATACAACTACCTGGACTTTGGTTCCGAAAGGGTAGACTACTCAGGTCTGCACGCCCAGGACTTTAAAAACACGCTCTTCTCTCAATGGAAAGACTTTAGTAAAGACCAAAATGAATATTTCGTCAATGCCTTGGAGCCTCTATTTGAGGAAAGCGGCTTTAGAATCCTTCCTTACGAGCAACTCCTGAAAACTGAGAAGGACTCAGTAGGTAAGTATTTTCAGAAGGAAGTGTTTCCTATGCTCACTCCGATGGTGTTTGATAGCTATCATACTTTCCCTGTCTTGATGAATAAGCTGCTGACCTTTGGTGTGGTTACCAAGGATATAGGAATTAAGGAGAAGAAGAAAATGTCCTTCATTCAAATTCCTCCGAATATCCCCAGGTTTCATCAGGTTGATAGGGAAGGTCAAATGATATTTATCCCTATTGAGGAGATTGTCATGGCGCACATGCATGAAGTTTTCAAAAATGTTAAACTCATGTCCCAGACACTCTTTAGAATTACCAGAAATGGAGATTTCACCTTGGAGGAGTCTGAAGACATTGAGTCCAATTTTCTGGATGAGCTAAAGAGCAAATTAAAGACGAGAAAGACGGGCCGGGTGGTTCGACTTGAGCATACTGCGAACCATGATAAATGGCTCTTGAGACAGTTGATTGAACGATATGAACTTGACCAAGATAACCTTGTGTCTGTCGCCAGACCAGCGCTAATAGACTACACAGGTCTTTGGCAACTGGTTGGTCATCCCAAATTATCTCATCTTCAAAGGGAAATGCCAGCCCCGGTCAAACCTTTGAGTATGAAGGAATATCGGGATCAAAGTATTTTCAAGATCCTGAAAGATCGGGATATCCTGCTTCATCAGCCATATAATAGCATGGAGCCTTTACTCGAGTTGCTTTATGAGGCGGCAGAAGATGCTAATGTGTTGTCTATCAAACTGACTATTTATCGATTAGCAAAGAATTCGAGGGTAATTGATGCGCTACTCAAGGCGATTGAAAACGGCAAACACGTTTCGGTTCTTTTCGAGGTAAAAGCAAGGTTTGATGAGGAGAACAACATGAAGCAAGCTCAAAAGCTTCAGAAAGCGGGTTGTTTTGTTATTTACGGAGTTGGTTCGCTAAAAACTCACACCAAACTTCTATTAATCGTTCGAAAAGAAAGGGAGAAGATTAGACGATACGTCCATATGTCTAGTGGTAACTACAATGAGTCCACTTCCCGCCTTTATACCGATATCGGGTATATGACGACTGACGATGGTTACGCTAACGATGTGCAGGAGTTTTTTAACGTAATCACTGGCCATTCCAATCCAGATGAATACGAGAATTTGCTTACTGCTCCAAGGGACATGAGGAATAAGCTGTTGGAGTTGATTCGTCTGGAGGCTTCAAATAAAAAAGAAGGTAAAACCGCTGGTATTGTAATCAAAATCAACTCTTTGCAAGACAAGGACATCATCATGGCGCTTTATGAGGCCAGCCAAGCGGGGGTTCCTGTAAAATTGATTGTAAGAGGGATCTGCTGTCTAAGACCTCAGAGGCAAGGATTAAGTGAGAACATTGAAGTGAGGTCAATAGTAGGTGACTATCTGGAGCATTCCAGGATATTCTATTTTCACAATGAAGGTGAGCCGAAGGTGTATTCTGGTAGTGCTGATGCCATGGTTCGCAGCTTCGATCGTCGACTTGAATCTCTTTTCCTAATAAAGGATCCTTTTCTGAAACAGCAGGCCATCAATATTCTGCTCTATAATCTTAAGGATAATGTAAACGCCTATGAGATGAAGGAGGACGGTAATTACGAACCCACTCAAGCCGATACGGAACCCTTTAATATTCACCGCAAGTTCTTCGAAGTGACGAAGGAAATAGTGGAAGAAGCCAAATTATTCTGAACCGATTTGTAAACCATTCATTCGGTTTTCTGGGTTTATATTTGCAAAATTGATACCCCGACCACCATTTTATTACCAATTAAATCGAAGGGAAGATAGATGAGTCCTTTAAGGGAACGAACAAGAAAATACAGGGAACCGCAGCGCGTACAGGAATTAGGGTTTTATTCTTATTTCAGGGAATTAGAGTCACATCAAGGAACGGAAGTCCTTTACAAAGGTCGAAAGGTGTTGATGTTTGGCTCGAATAGCTACTTAGGATTGAACAATGATCCGAGGGTGAAAGAAGCTTGTATCAAAGCGGTTGAAAAGTATGGGTCTGGATGCGGTGGTTCCAGGTTCTTAAATGGTACCATTGATCTTCATGTTCAGTTAGAGCAACAGCTAGCAGATTTTTTTAGAAGAGAAGCAGTTATAGCATATAGTACAGGCTTTCAGGTGAATCTGGGTGTTATTCCAGCTATCACTGGAAGGGGTGATTATATTATTCTTGATACCCATGACCATGCTTCCATCATAGAAGGAAGTAGGCTTTCTCAGGCCACCACTGTTTTCTTCAAGCACAATGACATGAAATCCCTTGAAGCTAAGCTCAAAGGGTGTGGTAAGGAAGCATTCAAGCTGATTGTGATAGATGGCGTCTTCAGTATGGAAGGCGATATAGCGAAACTTCCTGAGATTGTGGCGCTGGCTAAGGGATACAATGCTACTGTATTCTGTGACTGTGCACATGCCGTTGGAGTTATTGGAGAGCAGGGTAGAGGGACACCTTCACACTTTGGACTGGAGAATGGCGAAGTGGAGCTTATGGGAGGTACGTTCAGTAAGTCTTTCGCGTCTTTGGGAGGATTCATTTCAGGGGATGCTGATACCATCAATTACCTTAAACATAATAGTAGATCTTTCATTTTTAGTGCAAGTATGACGCCCGCTTCTGTAGCGGCTGTTATGAAATCACTGGAGATTTTGCAGAACGATCCCAATGTCCTAAAGAATCTTTGGGATAATACTCATTTCGCATTGAAGTCATTGCAAGAGTTGGGATTTGAGACTGGACCTACGGAAACGCCTATTATTCCTATTTACATCAGAGATTACGAGAAGACATTCCAGATGTCAGCAAGGCTTATCGAGGAAAATGTATTTGTCAATACGGTCGTACCTCCGGCGGTAAGACCTGAGGAGACGATGATAAGGTTCTCATTGATGGCAACACATTCAAAGGCACAAATCGAAGAAGCAATCAATAAAATTCATAAAATTGCGAAGGAGATAGATATTCCTTTAAACGAACCAACGAGTGTATAAAATCCGAAAGGTTGAGTCCCGAAAGGACTTAAAAGTTTTCATCAAGTATCCATTCGAATTATACATAGACAATCCAAACTGGGTGCCTCCATTGTTGATGGATGAGCTTACGGTATTGGATCCAAAGAAAAATCCTGCGTTTGAGCACTGTAAGGCCACATTGTGGTTAGCTGAAGATGAAAGAGGAAAAGTCGTCGGAAGAATTGCAGGTATCATCCATGAAGGGGAGAGTCGTGAGCATAAACTAGTCCGATTCGGTTGGATAGAATTTATAGATGATAAAGAGGTAAGCAAGCTTTTACTGGACACAGTGATGAGGTGGGGTAAATCCTATGGACTCACCGGTATACATGGTCCTATGGGCTTCACCGATATGGACTTTGAGGGAATGCTGGTCGAGGGATTTGATACACCAGGTACGATCGCGACCATTTATAATCATCCATACTATCCTGAACATTTAGAGGCACTAGGTTTTGAAAAAGGTACGGATTGGGTAGAACTCAGAAGTACCGTGCCTGAAGAAGCCCCTCAAAGGGTAGTTAGGAGAGGAGATATTGTAGAGTCTAGATTCAAATTCAAAAGTCTCAAGTTTAAAAGTAAGAGCGAGGCTAAGAAATACGGTAAGGAAATCTTCGACGTATTGAACGACGCCTACGCCAAGCTTTATGGTTTTCAACAGCTTACAGACAAGCAAATACAATTTTATATCGGTCAGTACCTAGGATTTGTTGTTACTGATCTCATCAGCGTAGTGACCAATAAAGATGGTAAGGTCATTGGTTTTGCCATTACTATGCCTTCTTTGACTAAAGCCTTTCAGAAAGCAAGAGGTAAGCTCTTCCCATTTGGGTTTTTACACATTCTCAACGCGGTGAGAAAGAACGATACTGCGGACATGTACCTTATTGGGGTACTTCCGTCTTACCAGAAGTTTGGTGTCACTGCTATTATTTTTAGAGATTTGATTCAGGCATTTGTGAAGAGAGGTATAAAGACTGCTATTACAAATCAGATGTTAGCTGATAATCAGAATATCCTGACTCAATTCAATGAGTTTCAATCAGATTCTGAGATCTATAAGAGAAGACGCGCCTACAAAAGAGATATTGCATGAGTGCATTTGATGGAAAAAACTATTGGGCGCTGATTCTGGGTGGCTCAAGTGGAATAGGATTAGCTGCTGCAAAAAAGTTGGCTAAAGAGGGCATGAACCTGATACTCGTTTATCGGGAAAGGCGTTCAAGAGAGGAAGAAGTAAAGCAGGAATTCGCAGCGATCGAGGCTTCTGGCAATACAGTGCTTCATTTCAACGCTGATGCGACCAATGCTGAAAAGATAGAGGTCTTAATAACTGAAATTGCTTCAAAAATCGGAGAAGGTCGAATTAGGGTTTTGTTACATTCTATAGCAAAAGGCAACTTGAAGACCATGACGGAGCCTCCAGCTGATTCGGATGTGAATTATCCTCCAAGCCGCTTAGGGGTTACGGATTTTACTTTGACTAGCGAAAGCATGGCCTTCAGCATTTTGCCCTGGACGAATGCTCTGTTGGAGCAAGGCCTGTTTGCAGCAAAATCCAGAGTAATCGCTTTGACTAGCGCCGGTGATTACAGGGTTTGGAAAGGCTACGCGGCAGTGGCAGCTGCAAAGTCGGCTTTAGAATCCATCATCAAGTACATAGCCATAGAATACACGCATAGGGGTATCAATGCCAACCTGATTGAGGCAGGTGTGACCGTTACGCCATCCATGCAGCTTATTCCCGGAAGTGAGAAAATAATTACCGACTTAGAGCAGAAACATCCAAAGGGAGGCTTGACACAACCTGAGTATATAGCCGATACAATCTACCTGC
>CAZZHO010000254.1:0-5136 GCA_964653795.1 uncultured Roseivirgaceae bacterium
CTGCTTTTGCCAAAGAAATTAGCTCTGGATTTGGAAGTGATAGTTCGGCCGAAAGGTCAGCTGCCCATTTCCGGCGTTTTGCATAATCCCATTCGGCTTGCATATGGCTTGGAATGGTACTGACCTGACTGGAAATAATCTGTTTACGCATAGTGTGAAAAGTACCTCCTAGCCGTAGGTTGACTTCCCTGTTACCGTACCAACTAAGTTCAATCACCTTGCCTTCCATGCCGATGGCTTCTATGGCTGTCTGAAGTCCGGTGCTGCTACCTGTTGTATGAAAGGCGATATCCACAGATCTGTTATCGTAAGGCTTCCATCCTTCTGCTTTTGCCCAAGCGCTTCTTCGCTCTATCGGTTCAATGAAATAAATGGAAATATCATATAGTTTTTGCGCTAGAGCTCCGACGAGAGTTCCTATAGAGCCCAAACCCGAAATCAAAACTTTATCTCTATCTTTTATTCGGCTGTCCCAAATAGCATTGATGGCAGTTTCAATATTTCCAATTAATGCCTTTTCAGGGCCTAAAGAAGGACTCAACTCTATCACCGAATCAGGCTTCACCTGAAATGTCGAGGCATGGGGGTGCATACAGTGAATGTCTTTTCCTACCCATGTTTCCGGACCCGAGATTACTTCGCCAACCATGGCATATCCGTAATGTATGGGCAATTGAAAGGAGCCAAGCATATAAGGTACTTTCATGCTCTCCTGCAATGCCGTTGGTACCCCAGCCTTGCTTACCAACTTCTCAGTTCCCTGACTGATCATGCTGTACCTGGCTTTTACTGTCAAGCTACTTTCGTGTAGTGAAAAGGGCACTTCACGTAGTTCGGTTTGAGCATTTGTATGCCAAAGCTGCTGGGTGGTCATTCGTATCTTATGGGGCCGCTGATCATCATCTGGCCATTGATGTTGTAAGTACTGGCTTCTTCTAGTTTCAGCGCATGGCTAATCCTTTCTAATGCAGGGAGCGTGAAAGAAGGACGTCCTGACCCGAGAATGATAGGTGCGATGTGCACTTGAATATGGTCAACCAGGCCTTTTTCTAAAAAATAAGAAATGGTTTTGCCACCTCCTTCTAAATAAATGGACCTGATACCCAAGGCACCGAGATCATCCAGTAAGTCCGGTAACTTTCTCCAATCAATTTCCAGTTCCTGGGGTCCGTCAATCAAGTTGCAGACCTTTTTATAATGCTGTCCTTCTGTGGAATGTCCCTCCAAAAAAAGCTTGATGGGATTTGAGCCTGATACATGCCGGACGGTCAATTGCGGGTCATCGGCAACTACGGTATTCTTTCCTACCATTACCGCATCGCATATTGCCCTCATGCGATGTGCATGTCTAAGATTTTCTTCATTACCAATCCACTTAGAATCGCCATTCTCACATGCAATTCGCCCGTCTAATGTCTGAGCTATGTGGGCGAAGATCAGCGGGCGTTTCTTCTCATTAGTACTTGCGGCAGTAATGATTTTGTAATACTCTGAAGCCAGAGAGGATTGATCACAAATATTTGGCGAATACGACATTTTTGTCTTGTATTCTAAAATGGTCGACCATTCATTTTCAGAAATCATATGAATCAGATTTTGGACAGAAGGTGACCGTGAAATTTCTTTTTAGCTCTTAGGTACTTCAGATTGATTTGGTTTGGAGAGGTTTCTACCGGGATCCTGTCTACAACCTGAATCCCAGAATCTTCGAAAATCGAAAGCTTGTTAGGATTATTAGTAATCAGGTTAATATGGTGGATATTCAGAGTGCCTAAAATATTGACAGCTATAGAAAAATCTCTTTCATCATCATGAAACCCCAATTCTCTATTGGCTTCGAAGGTGTCCATGCCTTCGTCCTGAAGATTATAAGCCTTTAGTTTGTTGACAATACCTATGCCCCGACCTTCTTGACGGAGATAAAGCAGCACTCCACCGTGTAACGCTAAGTACTCCATTGAGAAATCTAATTGCTCTCCGCAATCACAACGTGTAGAGCCGAAAAGGTCGCCTGTCATACATTCTGAATGAATTCGGACATTTACCGGGTCGGTTTCATCGCTGAGACGAGTACCCTCAGCGACCAGGGCCATATGAGGAAATTCAGGAAAGCCGCTATCAACGGCGTGAATGGAGAAAAGCCCCCATTTTGTGGGGAGAGCGGTTTTAGCTTCGAAAAAAATTTTCTTCATACGGTTTACAACTAATGACAAGCAATTTTGATTTTTTGGCGTAGTTGATAGCCAGTACAATCATATAATGGCAAGAGGTTGCCTTTGCATACCCTCAATACCTTATAGACAGTGACAATGGAAGTCAACTATGACAAAAAGTCATGAATGTATAGATGGAATAATATTTGGTTTCTGGGCTGCTAAGAAGTAAAAAGAAACCAAATACATACGATGGAAGAAAAAGGAACAATCTCGATTCACACCGAGAATATTTTCCCAATCATCAAGAAATTCTTGTATTCTGATCATGAGATCTTTCTCAGGGAGCTCGTATCTAATGCAGTAGATGCCACTCAAAAAATTAAGAGACTTGCTTCCCTCGGGGAATACCAAGGTGAATTGGGTGACACGACCATTGAAGTCAGTGTCGATAAGAAGAAGAAAACCATTACGATTTCGGATAAGGGAATCGGAATGACTGCTGAAGAGATCAAAAAGTACATCAACCAGATTGCTTTCTCTGGCGCCACAGAATTTGTAGAGCAATACAAGGATAAGGGCGAAGAGCAGCAGATCATTGGGCATTTTGGTCTTGGGTTTTACTCCGCCTTTATGGTGGCTAAGAAGGTAGAGATCGTCACTTTGTCGCATAAGGAAGGTTCTGAGCCCGCCACCTGGATAGGGGATGGTAGCACGGAGTTTGAAATTAAGAGTGCGAAAAAGAAAAATAGAGGTACTGATATTATCCTGCACATTGCTGATGATAGCGAGGAATTCCTTGAAGATCATAGAATACAGCAGATCCTTGACAAGTACTCTAAGTTTATGCCCGTCACCATTAAGTTCGGTGAGAAAGACGAGAGTGTAGAAGATGGCAAAGACAAAGACGGTAATCCTAAGTACAAGTCCGTCAAGAAAGACAACATTATCAATGACAAGGAGCCGCTTTGGACAAAGTCTCCCAATGAGTTGACAGATGAGGACTATTTGAAATTCTACAAGGATTTGTACCCGTTCTCAGAAGACCCACTTTTCTGGATCCATTTGAACGTAGACTATCCTTTCAACCTAACAGGTATCCTGTACTTCCCTAAGTTGAAGAAGGACTTTGAGCTTCAGAAAAACAAAATTCAGTTGTATTCCCGTCAGGTATTCATCACCGACGAAGTAAAAGATGTGGTGCCTGAGTTCTTACAATTACTTCACGGGGTGATTGACTCACCAGATATTCCATTGAACGTGTCAAGAAGTTTCTTGCAGGCCGATGGCAATGTGAAGAAGATCAATGGCTACATCACCAAGAAAGTGGCTGATAAGCTAGGTGAACTTTTCAAGAAAGACAGAGAAGCCTTTGAAGGCAAATGGACAGACATAGGGCTATTCGTAAAGTATGGCTTGATCTCGGAGGAGAAATTTGATGAGAAGGCTCGGGACTTTACCCTATTGAAGAGTACCTCGGGTAAATTATTCACAATAGAGGAGTACAAGGAGCACGTCCAGGCCAACCAGGTAAATAAGGATGGTAACACTGTATTCCTTTACACCAATGACGAGGCTAAGCAGCATACCTACATCGATGGAGCTCAGAAAAGAGGATACGATGTGTTGTTGCTAAATGAAGTACTGGATAGTCACTTCATCAGTCATATTGAGCAGAAGTTTGAGAAGGTGACCTTGAAAAGGGTAGATGCAGATGTACTAGATAAATTGGTAGAAACCGATGAGGTGAAAGAGTCTGTCTTGAGCGATAAGGAGAAGGATTCTTTGAAAGAGCTTTTTGAGAAGGCAATCAACGATAAGAATAACAACGTCACGGTAGAGCCAATGGCAACTGACGACTTGCCTGTCTCCATCACATTGCCTGAATTCATCCGAAGAATGAAAGACATGCAAGCGACAGGAGGTGGCCCGATGATGTTTGGTGATATGCCGATGAACTTGTCGGTGGCAGTCAATGCTAACCACGGTATCGCTAAGAAAATCCTGGAGACAGAAGATGAGGCAGCTAAGATTGACTTAGCAAAGCAGGCCTATGACCTGGCATTGCTCTCACAAGGGATGTTGGAAGGTGAAAAGCTAACCAACTTCATTAAAAGAAGTGTAGACTTAGCTGCTGGCTGATACCTTTCGACAAGCTCAGGGTAACAGGCTCAAGGTAAAACTTTGATACACCTGTTAACTGACAATCAGGATCAAGGATAAAAATTAGGAAGAGGCTTCGGCCTCTTTTTTTATTGTCGCAGTTGGAAACCGTTGGTATCAGGTAGTGTCTTTAGAGCATGAAAAATCTTTTGACACTCACGCTTTTTGTTGGTCTGTCCTGGTGTGTTTCGGGTCAGGTAGACACGCTTGTTAGGTATGATTACATAGGCAACTACGGGGCCTATGGCAACAAGGGGTGGGCGCTGGTCCGGAAAAATCAAAAAACGGGTTTTATCGACCGCACTGGAAAGGAAGTAGTGCCGCCTGTCTACGATCGCATCAACTACTTCGGGAGTATGGGTGCGCCGCTTTCGCTGGTGCAGAGGAATGGGTTTTACGGACTGATGGACCGAAACGGGCAGTTGGTCCTGGATACTTACTATGATAAAATCTATCCATTTGACAGGCGAAGGAATAACTGGGCGATGGTGGAAAAAAATGGTTTTTATGGGTTTGTAGATCGCTCTGGGGAGGTGATTGTGCAGCCCAACTATGATGCTATCGGCTACTTTGGCTCGAAAGGGGTGAACTGGGCGGTGGTCGAAAAGTCTGGTCTGAAGGGCTTCATCGACGCGGCAGGGCAGGAGATTGTGGCTTGTAAGTATGAGGTGATGAGTCGGTTTATGAGTGACCCCCGATGGATCAAAGTGCAGAAAGATGGGCTATACGGATTTGTGGATAGGGCCGGAGATGAGGTGGTGAAACCAAGCTATGATGAGGTGGGATCTTTTGGCAGACCAGCTAAGCACTTTGCCATTAT
>CAZZHO010000255.1:0-5121 GCA_964653795.1 uncultured Roseivirgaceae bacterium
CCAATATTCCCTCCTATCAAAAGTCCTTTGGGGCGTCTTTTCAATTTGGCCACAGCATAGTCTGCACCCTCGTTGTTGAACCCCATCCTATTAATTAGGGCATTATCTTCTTTCAACCTAAACAATCTGGGTTGCTCATTTCCTGGTTGTGCCTTGGGTGTAACAGTGCCAATCTCTAGGAAACCAAAACCCAGGTTTTTAAATGAATGGATATATTCAGCATTCTTATCAAAGCCCGCAGCCAACCCTACTGGATTTGGAAATCTGATACCCGCTATGGTCTTGGCAAGCCGATCATCTTTCACTACATAGAGCGATCTAATAAAAGCAGCAATTCCTGGTATCCTGCAAAGTACATTCAGCGTGGATGTAGTAAAGTGATGAGCTCTTTCTGCCGGAAGCAGGAAAAGAAGAGATCTTAGAATCTTATACATCTAGTCTTCTTCTGAAGTTTCTTCTGCCTTAGGAGTAGTATCCGCTACGAACTTTCCCATATCGTATTCATACTGAATCGTAAGATTACCTTCTTCATCAAACCACTGGGCCGTCCCATGAATTTGACCATCAACATAGGTAGATTCCTCAAGGAGCTTACCAGTTCGATAGAATTTTCTGGCTTTGCCATTCAATACACCCCCAGAATAGTTTTTCTCCTCCACCTTCCTACGGCTCTCGAAGGTCATGTACTGTCCCTCAAGTACGCCCTGATTATAAAATGCCCTGGTCAAAATATAGCCTCTGGTATCATGAAAAGTCATCGCGGGGCCTTGCTTCTGCCCCTGAACATAGTTGGTGATATTGAGAACCATCCCAGTCTCCGGGCTATATTCAGCCCAAACTCCATCAGGAAGACCATTCAGGTAATCTCCCTCAGAAATGATTTGATCGCCACTCATCATTACAATTCTCTCCCTTCCTGGCAGATCTTCATACGGCATCACTAAAGCACCCGGTGGATAGCCTATGTCATTAATTATGGTTCCTTTCTCTCCTTTACCGCAAGCAACAATTAGCACGGTTACAAACATCAATACGAAGACTCTCATTCCTTTACTTTTCAAATCTGATTCGAAATTAGCAAAGGGGTATATTTTTGAAAAGGACTGACCAATATGATCAAACTCCAAAGACAACATAAAGAGGTATTACAATTCGGATTGGTGATGGGATTGTTAGCCCTGATATTTCAGGTTTTCTCCTATCGGAATATGTTCTTCTCTTCCAGTGAATGGGTATTGGTGGGTATTGGTGTCATTTGTTTGATCATTGGCATTTGGCTCGGAGCCAGACAACTTGAAAATAAAAAGCACAAGGATACTGAGTTGGGTCTTGTTAGCCCAGCAGATTATGGATTGAGTGACCGAGAGATGGATGTGCTATTGCTCCTTGCGGATGGGCTTAGTAATCAGGAAATAGCAGAAAAACTGTTTGTATCTACCAACACCATCAAGACACACCTTGGCAATATTTTCTCCAAACTTCATGTCAAACGAAGAACTCAAGCCGTCCAAAGAGCAAGAGAAAATGGTTTGATAAAGTAAAATCACCCTTTAGTATGATTGAAAAAAGAGCTTTTTGCTAATCCTTTACTTCCAAATCAGAAGAAAATGATTAATCGCATTACACTCAAGTACGGACTAATTTCAGGCTTTATAGCAGCCTCTGGATTCACCCTGTTTATGATACTCAGTAAGCTTTATGATTCAGAGACAGAGAAGATGGGCTTTGGTGAACTAATCGGTTCCACCTTTCTCTTCCTGGCGATGACCTTAGTCTTTTTTGGGCTTAGATCAATCAGATCAAAAAACATGGGTGCTTTGAGTTTTAAACAGGCATTCCTCAATGGACTGATGATTGTCCTGGTGTCCTCATCTATTTATGTAATAGGATGGATGGTATTGTACCCCATTTTGCTACCAGATTTCGCAGATCAATACCTGGCCTCCCAAATTGAAATATTGGAATCCAATAACCTGGACCCAGACACTTTACGTAAGGAGGTAGAAGAATTGAAGGCGTTTAACGAAAACTATAAACGCCCTCATATTATGGCTAGCTATACTTTTTTAGAAATTTTCCCTTTGGGGTTAATAGCTACTTTGATCAGCTCACTGATTCTAAGAAGAAAGGATTAAAGTCTTCTGATCTTTCCACTTCCGGAAGAATTGGACTGAACCCTATCTGGATCTCCTTTATAATATACACTACCAGAACCGCTAATTCTCGCATAAATCTCCTCCTCTGCTGTAATGTAAATACTACCAGATCCACTGATAGATGCATCCAGAGATCGCACCTCCAGGTCTTCCGCTTTTACTC
The DNA here is from genome assembly GCA_964653795.1 of uncultured Roseivirgaceae bacterium. Lineage (GTDB taxonomy): Bacteria > Bacteroidota > Bacteroidia > Cytophagales > Cyclobacteriaceae > JAWPMT01. The sequence goes on from CAZZHO010000255.1 coordinate 2,320, forward strand.
TTCCTGAGCCACTGATTTTTACTTCAAGATCATCACCTGATCCAGCCATGCTGATACTGCCAGATCCTGAGACGCGCATTTCCATGTCTTTGGCATCCGCCTCAATGTCCATGTCACCGGAGCCGCTTACAGAAAGATACAGGTCATCAGTACGAAATACATTTTCTCCTACCACATTACCAGAGCCAGATACCGTGATTCCCTCGATATCTTTCATGGTAACATATACGTCAATATTACTTCCTCTCCAGCCTCTCCAATTCCAACCACGATCTCTATTTCTAATAACTAACTTATCTCCCCGTTCTTCTATTTCGATCCTATCATAGGCATCATCAGAGCAATCTATCTCCACGCTGTTGGTATTTCCTTGGGTAATGTAAAGCCGACCAGGTATTCCAAATGACACTTCGTTGAAATCACTTACACGGACTTCTCTTTTCTGGGCGTCAACATCTGCCATGAATAAGATCATGGCAAGCAGACAAAGGCTAATTGTCTTTTTCATATGGCTTGAGTTTTTGATTTTGGTTAATTCTTAAATCTAAAGACGCAGTAATTTCTTGGTGGTTGCAAGTACCACTGAAATAAGAAGCGCGTTTGAATATGAGTCAAACACTTACTTTTGATTTTACAGTAGAAATAATTCAATGAATAAGGTCTTAACGTTACTATCCACCGCGCTTTTCCTAAGCATCGTTTCCTACGCCCAAAAATCTGAAAAGGATCTATGGCACCACAAGGATCTAAAAGCCGATGGCATCCCCGGTATAAGTTTGAAACAAGCTTATGACTACCTAGGCAATAAGCCTTCCAAAAAAGTAATAGTGGCCATAATAGATGGTGGATATGACATCAATCATCAGGCACTGAAAGGGCAGCTTTGGGTCAATGAAGATGAAATCGCCGGAAACGGTCTTGATGATGATAATAACGGATATATCGATGACATTCACGGCTGGAACTTTCTAGGTGGATCAGATGAAAACATCATTAACGAGACGCTAGAACTAACCAGGGAATACCGAAAGCTTTCAGCGAAATATGAAAACTCAGCCCCTAAGAAGGGATCCAAAGAAGACAAATACTGGCAAACCATAAAAGAAGACTATTTACAAGAAAGCGAGGAAGCAATCTCCGCGGCCGAGGGATTTCTCGGGCGATATGAGAGCCTTCCCTATTACTATAAGATGTTGTCGGCGTATACAAGAGAGGAAGTACTGTCCGCCTCCATCTTAAGCCAAGTGAACTCGGAGGATTCGGTAATTCAAGAAGCCGATAATTTCCTGACCAGAATTGCCACCTACCTTGGAGGAACTGCTACACTCGACGAAATGATGGCAATAATGGCCCCCGGCTTTGATTATTATGACTATGAGGCGAATTATGCTTACAACCTGGAATTCGACCCAAGGAGTAAAGTTGGAGATGACATCAATAATCCACGACAAAAAGGCTACGGCAATAATCAGGTAGACGAAGTGTCAGGATTTGGAGGCTCTCACGGAAGTCATGTAAGTGGCATAGTTGGAGGAAAAAGTGATGATCAAATCGGTGTAACTTCCAATATTGAACTGATGGTAATCAGGACTGTTCCCAGCGGAGACGAGCGAGATAAAGATGTAGCTAACTCTATTATTTACGCAGTTGACAATGGCGCTAAAGTCATCAATATGAGTTTTGGTAAAGAATACTCCCCAAACCAAGATGTAGTCCGCTCAGCTGTAAAATACGCTGAGAAGAAAGGAGTTTTGATGGTACATGCGGCAGGGAATGAGAGCAACAACACGGATGAAATAAAGGCCTACCCTGATGGAAGTACCTCCAACAAGAAAGTATCTCCGAATTGGATCGAAGTAGGTGCGTCCTCAAGAGGTTATGATGAGAATTTAACCGCAGTATTCACAAACTACGGCAAAAATAGCGTTGACCTATTTGCGCCGGGCGTGGAGATATTGTCTTCGGTACCAGAAGATGAGTATGAAGCAAATAGTGGCACAAGTATGGCTGCACCTGTAGTGTCTGGAGTGGCCGCTATGCTGATGAGCTATTTTCCCAACCTGTCTGCTGCTGAAATTAAAAAGGTACTAGTTGATTCCTCTTCCAAGATTGACCTGAAAGTGCTAAAACCAGGCACTGATGAATTGGTCGACTTTTCAGAGTTATCAAAATCTGGAGGGATTGTCAATGCCCTTGAAGCAGTGAAAATGGCTGAAAGCCGAATCAAAATCAGTCGCAGATAGCAGAACTAATTTCTGAAGCGTCTTACATAGCCAAAGGTGTAACCCATAAAGTCGGCAGTACCCCAATTGGCATTTACATGAAGGCCTACAAAGACATTATGTTCAGGGCTCTTATTGGTATTCAATAGATAGATATTGGCTCCAATACGGTTGGGAAACGTCTTATTTTGGAAAAGTGCGAAATCATTCTCAGCTTCTTCTCGTGTCCTAAACCATTGATCAAAGTAGGGTTTGAATAACGTAATACCGCTTTCCAATTCCATTCCAATGTGTCCCAGCAGATACTCAGCACCGAAAATCAAATGAATTTGGGAAGCATTCCAAACAGGTGATTGCAGGTAGGGTTCTACTTGATCTTTAACAATCTCGTCTCTGAAGGAATCGTAGTAGCGATAACTCAGACCTACTTTCACCTTGAGATGCTGCTTAAAAATCACTCCTCCCGCCACGGTGATATTGGGAATAATCTTATTGGGCCCATTGATCGGCCTCCTGGTACCACCTAATTCATGGATACCAATTCCTGGGTAGACCTGAACAAAATATATCCTCTGGCGAT
>CAZZHO010000256.1:0-5108 GCA_964653795.1 uncultured Roseivirgaceae bacterium
GTAACCAAGATGATCGTCGCCAAAATCGCACGACGAATGGTCTTCATGTCTTTCATAGCATAAAGCCTTACTACCTTTTCAGGCGTCGCCACAGAACCCAGAAAGAATGCCAGGCCAAGCGTAATGAGCAGTACTGTTGGAAAGCCCGACCAATCAAACGTGAGTGGTTTAATCGCTTCGACTTTCGTCAACAAGTCTGAAAAACTATCAAAATGACTCAAAGCGATGGGTACGGATACAATAGTTCCCACCACCATAATGATCATTTGCAGGAAGTCGGTATAAGCCACAGCCAGCATACCTCCTACTAAAGTGTAGAGCAGTAAAATCAAGGTGAAAATGACCATTCCAGTAGTTGGCTCCAGACCGAAAACAACGTTTGCCACTAAACCTCCTGCCACGATCTGAGCTTGTATATAGACAATCGTAGATACCAAAATAATGGCTGCGCCAACTCCTCTGGCCGTTTTGCTTTCATATCGACGCTGAAGAAATGCCGGAAGTGTTAGTTCTCTAACCTTCGTAAATCTTGGTGCAAGGACCGCCACCATAAACCAATAGGCTAATGGAATCACGATCAATACCCAACCAAAAGACCAGCCTACGGCGTAAATGACTCCAATGGTCCCGATAAAAGTACCAGCACTGGTATGGGTCGCGGCCATGGTAGCACCTCCTATACCCCAGCCTAGTTTACCCCCCGCAATCCAATAGTCCTTTTCTGATTTAGTCCACCTTAAGCTCAACCATCCTATACCAAATACCAGCAGGAAGTAACCGATGAATATGATGTACTGCCAGCTCATTTGCGCTCAATCCAATTCATCCACAATACATAACCCAGGACAATCAAACCTAGCACTAAAAAAAGCCCCCAGAATATGAACTTATCCATAGATCAACTTTTTACGATATGCCCAGATTAGCACAGCGATGATTCCAAAAATGAGTGCGACGGCTATATCAATCAATGTGGTAAGCTGTGCGGCGGTCCTGTCTTCCTCCATCAATTCCAGCCGCACAACAGACGGTAATGCTGGCATGGTGAACGACAACTGCTTTTGACCATCCAACCCTGGCCTTTCTGCTACTGGCCCTGAAGGGAAGTGAAAATAATAGGATTGGTGTGCAGGGAGATTCAAGCTGAATTGAAAGAATTGCTCATCGGAAGAAGCTGCACTCAATTCCGTAAAGAATAGTGGTATGTTGGTAATGGCTGGTGCCTCCGAAATCACATACTTAACTTCCAACCAATTCCCTTCTTGTTTACTCAATACCTTCAATTGTATCTCTACCAAGTTCTGTTTGACAGTGGTATTCTCAATTCGAGCATTGGTGGAGATATCGGGTGTTTCTCCTTTATCAGGGCCACCTCCTTCTTCCAATAACAGTCGCTTGATTGTCAAATACTTATCAGCAACTAAGGTGTCAAAATACAACCTCTCGGTAATCTGGTATTGCTTTGAATCAGTCAGATATTCGGCGCTCACCCTAACACCTGTGAGTTTCGACTGTCCTATAGCTGCAATAGAACTCAGTAACACAAAAATGAGAAGGGCACTTCTCATGTTAGACCCACACTTCTCCTAATAAACGAAGCGTATTTTGCCCCATTACTTTGGCAATGTCTTCTTCTGAGTAGCCATGTTTCACCAACCATCGCACGATATTATAAGAGCCCTCAGTAGGGTTTTCTAACCCGTCCACATACTCAACTGGTGTATATTCGAGATCGGGGTTACCATGGCCTTTAGATGCTTTCAGTGATAGCGCTGCCGAGTATGCACCATGTAATCCAACATGATCACCATACAACGTGTCAGGGCCCATGGTCACGTGATCAATTCCTACCAAATCCTTGATATATTCAAAATGCTCCATCACAGCATCCAGGTTGTGTATTGTCTTACTTGGTGTCAAAGTGGTATGTGGAGCTGCTTCAATACCTATCACACCACCTTTATCGGCACAAGCCTTTAGCACATCGTCGGGGGCCAACCTATTGGTACCCCATAATGCTTTGGCACCGATGTGACTCAATATGATAGGTTTCGAACTGTGCTTGATGGTATCCAAAGCGGTTTGATCTCCAGTGTGGGAGCAATCTATTAACAGACCTACCTTGTTCATTCGCTCAACTGCTCGTTTTCCAAAAGCAGTTAAACCACCGTCTCTTTCTTCTTTCAATCCAGAGCCTAAAGCATTTGATTCACTGTAAGTTATACCCAGAGATCTCAAGCCGAACCCATACAATAAATCGATGCGATCCAGTTCATTCTCAATCATCATAGCACCTTCCATGACCGCAACCCAGGCCACTTTCCCTTCCCTGTGTGCCGTAATGATGTCATCTACCGTTTTGCAATGGATGACAAAATCCTGGTGCGCTATATCGCAGAGCCTCATGCCCAGATCGTGTATGACCTCACTCCACTTCCAGCCGCCTTTCGAGTGAATCTTACAAACGCCATTCATAAGGTTATCGAATACACAGTCCCAGTGACCATTAGCTAAGCCTTCAAAGGCTGTGGCCATTCTTCCTTCCTTGATATAGGAAGGAGTTTGCATAATGTCTTTTGGGAAAGTACCAAGATGCTCATGGACGCTAATCAGAATATGATCTTTAAGGATTTTCTCCACCATAGCTTCCTGATCAGCATTCAGTTCAACCCTACTGGAAGGAACCCTGTTGACCTCATTGGCCAATTCAAAATACTTGTAATCAATGTCCTTTTCCAGGTATTGAAATGATTGATATCCTTTATAGTTTTTAGTGAGGCTCATGGATTGATTTTTAAGAATGCTAATGATAGCCTAAATAATTGGTAAGAAAAGACCAATAATTGATGGGCGGAAGATGACTATGACGCGGTTAAGACCAATTGAACACTTTCATGTAGAATCTCTCAACAAGTTACGAGTCAATTCCAAAATCATTAATTGCAGCCCGATCCTTCTAAAACCGACAATTATCCTATTTTGCCGTCGCAAAACTTAAGAAATGGCATCTGGATTTTTCGCAGTATTGGACGATATCGCCACATTGATGGACGATGTAGCGACTATAGGTAAAGTGGCTGGCAAAAACACAGCAGGGATATTAGGTGATGACTTGGCTGTCAATGCAGAGAAAGCCTCTGGATTTGAATCTTCCCGCGAACTACCGGTATTGTGGGCTATTACCAAAGGGTCACTCCTCAATAAGGTCATCATCTTGCCCGTAGCTTTTTTACTAAGTGCCTTCTTCCCTTCTGTGATTACCGTTATACTGATAGCTGGAGGATTCTACCTTGCTTACGAGGGAGCGGAAAAGATCTACGAATTCCTGCTGCCACACGGAGAAGAAAAGAAACCCAGTAAGCAGCAACTATCAGAGGATCAAATGATATCACTTGAAAAGAAAAAAGTGAAGTCGGCCATCTTTACCGACTTTATTCTATCTGTGGAGATCGTAATAATCGCCTTGGGAACAGTCGCTGAAGAGCCACTGAAAGTGCAGATACCTATCGTGACGCTTATCGCACTGGTCGCAACGATTGGTGTCTATGGCATCGTCACGCTCATTGTAAGAATGGATGAATTTGGTGCAACATTGATCAACCTGAATGAAGAGAAGAACTCCTTTTCGGACAAAGTGGGCATATTTCTGGTAAGGGCATTACCGTATGTTATCAAAGGATTAGGCATAATTGGCACCATCGCATTAATGCTTGTATCTGGAGGCATTTTTGTTCACAACCTTACATTCATCCATCACCTTGCGGAAAGCCTCCCGATACCTTCGTTCTTATTCGAGTTGTTGACAGGTTTGGTATTTGGAGGAATTGTGTTACTATTGGTTCAGGTGATTAAATCTTTGGTTCGTAAATAGCATGATATTAGCCGTAAAGGCATAATCTCTTACAACATAGTATATGAACTAAACTTCCAGCCCCTCTGGTAAAGGCTTTTGCTATTCATCTCTTAACACTCGGGCAGGATTCGTATTAGCAGTCCTCCAAGTCTGTGAACCGATGACCACCACTCCCATAGCCGAAACCAGGAGAATACTAAAAAACATAACCTCCCAGCTAATGCTCACTCTGTAGGCTATTGAACTCAACCAGGCGTCATTGACTATCCAAGCGAGTGGCACAGTAATAAGTATGGAAATACCCATCAGTACTAAGAAGCCCTTAGAAAGCAGATATACTAAAACCTGATTGGTAGCTCCAAGTACTTTGCGGATAGAAACTTCCTTAATTCGGGATTGCATACTGAAGATCACCATACCGAGAAGTCCCAAACAGGATATAAGAATGGCTAAAAAGGAGATAAAGGCGATAATTTTTGTCATATCTCCAAACAACAGATCAGCAAAAAAGGCAATCTCATCTGAAAGTAGCTTATACTCAATTTGTAAGCCCGGGTTTACTGCTGCCCAGGCCTCTTCAATGTTTCTTATGGCTTCCTCATAACTGCCTGAATTGATTTTCACCTGGAGTATATTGAATTCGGAAGGATCATAGATCATCATCATTGGTTTGATCTCCGACAACAAGGTTTCATGATGGTAGTCTTCCACTACCCCAATCACCTGTACATCAAGTGAATCACTTCGTAAATCAAGCGATTTCCCAACTGCATCAACAGAAGAACCAAACCCCATAATATCAACAGCTTTTTGGTTGAGGATAACCTTTCTCTCAAAACCTGAACGCTCGAAATTCCTTCCAGCGATCAAGTTTAAGTTCATATTGTCAAGGTAGTTTTCGTCCACATAGTGCACATTGAATGATAGCTCCTCTTCTCCCTTCTTGATAATTTGATCCGAACTGGTACCAGAAGCTGGTGTGAAACCAGCGGCAGACACGTTCATCAAGTTTGAGTATTGCTCTAACTCTGTGACTAATCGCTCCCTTGGGGTCTTATAAAGCTGAATCACCACATTGTTATCTGCATTGAAGCCATACTCTTTTGTGACCATAAAGTTCATCTGATTGTAAATGAGCCAGACCGTGATCACCAGAAACAAGGAGAGGCTGAATTGAGCAACGATCAAAAACCTTCTAAAGCCCAATCGACTAAAAACTTTTACCCCGGTCAGGTCTTTAAGGGCCTGCAGCGCT
>CAZZHO010000257.1:0-5106 GCA_964653795.1 uncultured Roseivirgaceae bacterium
CTTAATCATTGAATCAGTCTTATAGCTCGTCGTTCTAAGCCAACAAAGAAGAGCAATGAATCACACAAAACCTACAGAATTTGAACTCATTGCTCATCTTAGCCTGTACGAACTATCTTATTTTATTGATTGCCAATTGCTTTTCAGCACCTCAAATCGATCATATGCATCTTTTCCTGGCATCTGGTCAGCTCCACGAAGCATACTGTATAAATATGATATTTGGTCTCTGAGCATGGGTTTATGGTAAAAACCCTCCTTCGTTTTCAATTGACTAAGTTTTTCTTTCAATGCAGTTGTACCTGTTTCTTCTTCACCTAACTCCTCAATTTCTTTCTCCAACTCCTCAACAGCCATGCTCACTTCTGATAAAAGGTCGCGCACTTCTAAGGCAAGATCTAATTGAGCTGTTATATCACCAGTTTTTGTACCGGCAGCCAAGACCCTGGGGTCAATCAATAACTCCAACTTAGTAGTATAGACCTCCCCACCTACCTCAAGTTCAACATCATAAGTGCCCGGTCCGACCATTGGTCCATTTTGATATCTGCGCTTTTCATTTTTGCTCCATGGGCCAGCATAGGTCATATCCCAATGGAACCTGTTCAGCCCTGAATCTGTGGTCAGACTCTTATCTATAACGTATGAAATATTCTCCGTGCTCATGTCTCGCACCACTTCTTCCTCGATCTTAGAAGTATCACTCAAGAAAGTACTCACCAAGCCGCCATCGCTATTCTTGATGCTAAGCCTGATAGGACCTTGGGCATTTTCAGCGAGGTAGTAAGACAAAATTGCGCTCGGCCTTGGGTATTTTGGAGATTGGCTACCCCAAGCTCCTGAAGGATATCGGTATCTGATCGTTTTCTTCGGCTCAAATAACGTGGTACTACCATTGGCATTCATTTGACGGATTGGTGATAAATCATCCAAAGTCCAGAACCCACGCCCCATAGTAGACATGACCAGGTTGGACCTATGAATCTTCAAATCAGTAATTGGTACCACCGGAAGATTTTGCTGAAAGGGCTTCCAGGCACCTCCATCATCCATGGATATGAAAATTCCATATTCTGTTCCCGCAAAAAGTAATCCCTCTTTTTCAGGGTCTTCGCGCATTACCCGTGTCGGGTGATCAGAAGGAATACCATTGCCATTAGTTATTAAAGACCAGGATTTTCCATAGTCTTCGGTCTTATAGATGTAAGGTTTTTGATCTCCCAATTGGTATCTCAAAACACTTACATATGCCTTCGCAGGATTATGGGGAGAGGGCTCCACTGCATCTACTCTTCCTCCTTTAGGTAATCCTGCAGGAGTAACATTTGTCCAACTTGCTCCACCATCTCGAGTCACGTGAACAGGCCCATCATTTGCACCTACCCAAATTAGCCCCTTCTCAATGGTGGACTCGCGAATTGCATAGATAGTACTATAGAATTCTTCACCTGTTATGTCTCTTGTTATAGGGGTCCCAGATATCACTTGCTTGTCATCTTCAAAAGCAGTTAAATCCGGACTGATGGTCTCCCAAGTCTTGCCTTCATCGGTAGTTTTGTGAACAAACTGAGAACAATGGTAAATGACGTTGGGGTCGTGCGGTGAAACATGAATAGGTGATACACGCTGGAAGCGATACTCAAGCTCTTTTGGGTTATGCCCATACATATTGGAAGCACCCACGTAATATGCCTTTTCTGTACCTGTACGCTTATCAAAAACTGAAAAACGACCTTTACAATTAGAGTAGACAATATTTGAATTTCCAGGCTTCGGAACGGCTGGCCCCGTTTCACACCCTCCGGCATTGATGATATATCCTAGTCCTCCTACTTGCACTCCATAAGGAGCCATCGTAGGTACAGCCACGGTGGAATAGTTGTCCTGCATTCCGCCGTATACCCAATAAGGATATTGGTCATCTACTTCCACCTGATAAATTTCAGAAGTTGGTTGATTCAACTGTGTAGACCATGACATCCCTCCATTCATTGTAACGTTAGCTCCGCCATCATTGGATTGAATGAAAATGTTCGGATTCTCTGGATTGAACCAGATATCGTGGTTGTCACCATGAGGGGAACTTACTCTGTTCCACTTTTTGCCACCATCTGTAGACTTATAGTATCCTGTCGCCAGGACATAGACTTCATCAGGATTTTGTGGATTGACCCTGACGTTGGTGTAATAAAATGGTCGTGTTCGAATCCCTCTATCACTAGAAACTTGTGAAAAGCTCTCTCCCTGATCTATAGATTTGTACAAACCACCCTGTTCGCCAAGAGCTTCCACAAGCGCATATACGATCCTCGAGTCGGCCAAGACTGTTTCTATATCAATTTTACCAATGAGATCCGTAGGAAACCCTTTCGATACTTTGTCCCATGAAGCTCCACCATCGACGGATTTATATAATCCACCTTCTTCTGCGCTTCCTCCACTTTCGATATTCCAGGGTGTTCTTTTCGCCTTCCAGGCAGACGCAAAAAGAATATTGGGATTGGATGGCAACATTTCAATATCAGAAAAGCCAACTTCCTCTGACAGGAACAGCACCTTCTCCCAGCTTTTACCTCCATCAGTGGTCTTAAAAATGCCTCTTTCGGCATTTGGCACAAAAGCTCTACCAATAGCAGCAACATACACTATGTTATGATCAGTCGGGTGTATTCTGACCGCACCAATTTGCCCGACTTTTTCCAAACCAATGAATTGCCAGTTTTCGCCGCCATCTATGGACTTGTACATACCCTTGCCCTCAATCACGTTGCTTCTGAGTCCATCTGTACCTGTTCCCACATAGACGATGTTGGCATCATTTTGAGCAACAGCAATAGCGCCAATACTGGGTGTTTTGAAAAAACCATCTGACACATTATTCCAGGTTGTGCCATAGTCTGTACTCTTCCAAACACCTCCTCCTGTGGCTCCGAAATAGAATGTCCCAGGTTCCTGAACAGTCCCAGCGACTGTGGTCACCCGTCCACCTCGAAACGGACCAAGCTCCCGGTATTTCATCGCGGAGAAATCCTGTGCGAGGAGTGTAAAACTGATAGATGCCAGAATGCTGGCTATAAAAATTTTTCCCATGTGAGTTTAGGTTACTGTACCGGCTAAAGTTAATATGACTCTGTCAAAGCCTCGATCAGAAAATGATTGACTGGTGGGCACTTTCAGCTAAACCATCAAAGTATTAACTTCAACAGCAAAAGACAGTCCAAATAATACCATGAGCGGAGAGAACATCAGTTTAAGAGCAATGATGAATACAGATTGGAGTAGCGTGCGTGAAATCTATGAACAAGGCATCAGCACCGGAAAAGCGACCTTTGAAACTACCGCTCCTGGCTGGGACGACTGGAATGATAGTCACTTAACCTTTGGAAGATGGGTAGCCCTGGAAGGCGATAACATAGTGGGGTGGGCAGCACTTTCCTCAGTAACAGACAGATGTGTTTATAGCGGTGTTGCAGAAGTGAGTGTTTACGTGAGACTGGAGAATGGAGGAAAGGGCATTGGACTGAAATTACTCAACCAAGTCATTCAAGAGTCAGAAGAAAAAGGCGTATGGACGATAAACGCAGCTATGTTCCCTGAAAATGCCGCAAGCATTGCACTTCACAAAAAGGCCGGTTTTCGAGAAATTGGATACAGGGAGAAAATAGCTCAAATTCGTGGGGAGTGGAAGGATAATATTTTGATGGAAAGAAGAAGTAAGAAAGTAGGTACGGCAGTATCATGAAACACTGGCAAAAAGATTTATTTCTGCTCTTGGCGGTATTAGCCGTCATCATTTCACTGAACGGCATATTGGTTTGGGCAGAAACTAACGTAGAAGATGGTGCTATTACCTCTTTCAGTGAAGCCTTTTGGTATATGGTAGTGACCTTAACTACCGTGGGGTATGGAGATTTATATCCGGTCTCCACCATAGGAAAAATCATTGGATACATCTACGTCTTTTCAAGCATAGGCCTGCTTGGTCTCTTCTTAGGAACAATAACTAACCGCTATCAAGAAATGAAAGAACAAAAAAAACTAGGTTTCACCGGAACAGATTTCGAAAATCACGTGATCCTTTTTGGGTGGAATGATTTTAGCAGAATGGTCCTGGAGGGTATTGTGCATATTCCCGTGATGCAAGCGGCCATAGTGACGAATGAAAAAGATCACGTGGACTTAATCTATGATCAGTATGGTAAGGATCGTGTTTTTGTTCTGTTCGCCGACTTTAATAACAAGGAAGTGTATGAGAAGCTCAATGTCGCCTCTTGTAGAATGATTTTTCTGGCGCTTGAAGAAGATTCGGACTCTCTCATGCATACCATTAACTTCCGTCGCCAATATCCTACAACAGAAATAATTGTCGCTACTTCCAAGTCTAAATTAAAGGAGACTTTTGAGGCTGCAGGAGTAACCCACGTCATCTCGAAATTGGAGATTGTTTCGAAGCTTGTAGCTTCTTACATTTTCGAGCCTGATGTAGCTGAGCTCAACCTCGATCTATTAGATTCTTCTAAAACTGAGGAAGACTATGATGTACTAGAGTTCTTGGTAATTGATAGCAATCCGTACATTGGAAAGAATGGAAAAGAACTCTTCCATGAATTAAAAAACGACGTGAATGCCGTTTTGATGGGAATACGCAAACTTAGGAATCAAGAAAAAATACTTATCAAAAACCCCTCAGCCGATACCATCCTGGAAGAAGGAGATTATATCCTCGTGATGGCCAACCGACCTATAAGAAAGCAACTGGAGACTTCTTTCGGTGTGAGAGAGGGTCTCAAAATGTCTTAGATCAGGGGAGGTAGTTCGAGCTTTTCAACCTCCACCCAACTCCAAACTAGCTATCATATCTTCAAAATCCTGGAATTGATAATCGATCCAGGCAGGCACCTGTGGGTATCTCTCTAGTCTATCTATTAGGACTGTTGGAATTCCTAAAGCATATGCGGCCGCTAGTTCTGAATCCACATTATCGCCTACCACCAAACCACTTTCCGGTTTTAAAGAGTGTGTACTTATCAACTTCTGAAAAAGGCTTTTTTTACCTCCTTGTACTCCTTCAAAAGGATCATTGATGAGGGTTTCCAGAAAATCATC
>CAZZHO010000258.1:0-5085 GCA_964653795.1 uncultured Roseivirgaceae bacterium
AGCTGAATACCTTTCCTAGCTTTAAAAGAAGTCTATCGGCAATCTAGGCCTGGCTGTGGGTAGTGCGTGGCCTGTGTGGAAGACAGGGATATCCTCGGCGAGGAGTGATGCCTGATCCCTCCAAAAAAAGAAAGAAAATTTCGCTAAACTACCAGGAATAGACCCTTTTGACCCTTTGCCCAACGTTCGTCAGCACTTCGTAAGGGATAGTACTACTCCAATTGGCCAGGTCTGATATGGTCGGTCTCTCTCCAAAAATGGTCACCTGATCTCCTTCCCGAACTTCTTTGTCCGTGACGTCCAACATGGTCATATCCATGCAGATGTTGCCGACGGTTTTGATGAGTTGGTCATTGATCATGACTTGCGCCTGGCCATTCCCAAAAACCCGTAAAAAGCCATCAGCGTACCCAATCGGGATCACCGCAATCATGGTATCCTCCGTAGCCTTGAAAGCTCTGTTGTAACCAACACTTTCTCCTTTTTGCACCCATTTCAACTGTGTGACTTGAGTGACAAGTTGGCCAATCGGCTGTAGAGGTAAAGTAGAGGTCGGATCTAACCCAGCAGCACCAATACCCAGGCGCACCATATCAAAATGGTAGTCGGGCCATCGTGCAATGCCTGCAGAATTGACCAGATGACGTAGTGGCCTTTGGGGAAGGGAGGTAACAATATTTTCATACATCTCCTGAAAGCGGGTAGCCTGACCTTCAGTGAATTGACTGTCAGCTTCGTTTTCAGCACTGGCCAGGTGGCTGAAAATGCTAGCCACCTTTAGATTTTCGTTGGAGGCTATTAGTTGCTTTAATTCAGGCAAATCCTGATGCGTAAACCCTAACCTGTTCATCCCGGTCTCCAACTTCAAGTGGATGGTCAGATTGATCTTACGAGACAGTATTTGCTTCAAATAGCTGATGCTGTAAACTTCGGGCTCCAGGTGGTAGGATTGACACAGTGAAAGATCCCGTTCGTCGGTATTCATAACCATAATAGGTAATCGAATACCATTCTCTCGCAGGGCTACCCCTTCATCGACATAGGCTACTCCGAGATAGTCCACGTTGTTGTACTGTAAGATATTGGCTATCTCAGCACTGCCTCCACCATAAGCGAAAGCCTTCACCATGACCATGAGCCTGGTGTTCGGCTGAATTAGGTTTCGATACGCGTTGATGTTGTGGATAAGGCTGGTAAAATTGATCCGCAATTGGGTGCGATGTTGGCGCGCCTCAAGATCCTGGATAATACGCTCAAATCGGAACTTTCTTGCTCCTTTGATCAATACCATTTCCTTTGAAAAAGGAGGTAGAGCAGAGCGCAGTTCCTCTGTAGAATTGAAACTCAATATCTCAGGTATTTCGAAGCTATCAAGGTGGGTCTTCAAATCTTCTCCAACGGCTATCAAGCGATTTATTTTATGGGATTTCAAGAGATTATAGACCCTGAGGTAACCGTTCTCATCATCACCTTTTAAGTCGGATAAATCGGACAGAATCACTGATCTCTTATCATGCTGATTTTGCTCGGAAAACTTTTGGAGTGCTACCTCTAACCCCGACAGGTCGTTGGTATAAGTGTCATCTAACAGATAGCAGTTATTGATGCCTTCTACCATCTGCAGCCTCATATCTAGACTAGGAAGTAGGCCAATTCCGCCCTGCATCTCTAGAGATGAAAGTTTTAGCAAAGCTCCGAGCACTACCGCATGGCACAGGTTCTCCAATTCAACACCCTGATGGTAGGGTATATCCAATTGATAATCCGCTCCTTCCCAATTGAAAGTCAACTGATTTTCGTTTAGTGTCAAGAACAACTGGGCCTGAGGATTCTGAGGAGACCATCCGAGCACTTTCGTAGGATACTGGTCTGTCAGGTGTTGATAAATTTCTTTGTGATCAAAGCAACAGATGATCTTTTGGCACGATTGAAAGAGCTTCGCTTTTTCTCTGATTTTCTCTAAGCGTGAATCAAAACCCGAAGCATGTGCACTCCCAATGTTTGTGAAAACACCCATCTCCGGTTTAATAATATTGGCCAGCACAGACATTTCACCTGTCTCAGAGATGCCCGCTTCGAATACGCCTGCTTGGTGGTTGGCGTTCATTTCTAAAACAGAAAGCGGTACTCCCAATTTTGAATTGTGACTAGCGGGTGTTTTGGCTACACGGTACTTACTTCCCAGCAAAACACTACTCCACTCCTTGACAATGGTCTTCGCATAGCTTCCGGTGATCCCGACAACAGGATAGTCAAAGTTGGATCGATGAAAAGTGGCAAGACGCTGCAGAGTTGCTAAGGAGTCTCTTGTAACGAATTGCGAACATCCCGATGGAAGGTCAACTTCTCTTTCGGTAACAAATAGCCTGACGCCTTTGCTAATTAGGTCAGGAATGAATTTGTGTCCATCGAACTGGGGGCCCTTTTTCGCGATGAAGAGCGTGCTTTCAGGATTGGATATGGTCCTTGAGTCCGTATGAACATATTCAAATTGATCATCTCCATCTCCGAGAATTTTCCCATCGGCGACTTTTGACAATATGGTAAGCGGATACTTCAATTGGACAGTGACTTCTCCATTTCAATTTGATTCAACCCGTTAGAAAACCCTTTGGCCTCCAGAAATTGAATCATCTCAGATTGGTCTTCGGGAATGTTCATCATGGTCAGAGACTTTACTCCTGCAAGTTCCTGAACTTTTTTGATAAGAGTGGAAGCAACATATCTGCGGCGGAATGCTGGGTTTACAACCAAACGGCTGATACGACCAATATGGGGCTGAAACATAATGTACCCTACTGCCTCTTTATCAATGGAAGCCACCAACACTTTTTCATAAGGATTCTTTGAGGTGTGTTGGAGGCTATCTGCAAAAGAAGTTTCAAACTCATCCCACCCTTCAAATCTTTCTACCTTGCCAATATTCCTTACCTGTATTTCCACTTCACTATTGATGGAAGTAGTAGGCACCCTTTCCCTCTTGAAACACCTGAAGGATCTAACAGGCCTGAATCCATGACTTTCGTACAACCTTAAGGCTGGCTCATTGTCTTCAACGACTTCCAAAATGACCTTTTCAGCTAGTCCCGAACCTGCCGTTAGGGCCCTTTCCAGCAAGACATGACCTAGCCTTTTTTTCCTTTGAGATTCCAGGATACCTGTGCCACCATTATATAAGTATCGCTGATCATGAAATTCACCCACCGAATGCAAGACAAAACCCAGCACCTTGTCTTTCTCTACAATCAGCTGTGAACTTTCATTATTGATCTGGAGCTTATTGTAAATTCTAATTTCAAACTCCTCCCTGGTCAGACGGATCTTCCCTTTAGACACTGAAAAGACCTCTACAAAGCACTTAAAAAGTGAATCAAAGTATCTACGATCAAAAGGAACTATATCCATCAGCTCTTTAAAGCATAAATAAAGACCTCCACTCCATCCGGGTTTCTATCAGTGAAAGCTGTCGATAGTACGCGCTCATAGCCATCGCCCTCGAACGCATCCAATTCGGGCCATAGCCTATCCAGATGAGCAGAACTGAAAATTTGACCTTCAACTTTTTGCTCTTGCTCCTGAAGCCTGATTCCAGGACAGCCCAGTTCTGTTCCCCAACCTTCATCGAATAATTTACCCCAAACAAATCCTCTTTCCCATTCTCCTTTTACACCACCAAGAATATGGGCATTAGGTTGACCGGGTGCCAAGGTGCCGTACACAAAAAGTTTTTCCATCCGTCTGGACTTTTGAGCTTTGAAAGTAACAGTTTCACAACTATCAAACTAAATTAGTTGCAGACCAATCAATGATAATCTACTTACCAAATGGAGCACAAGTTTTACAATCGTGATCTAAGCTGGATCTCTTTCAATTATCGTGTGCTGATGGAAGCCAAAAAAGAGCATGTACCCCTCTTGGAGAGACTGAGGTTCATTGCTATCTATTCCTCCAATTTGGATGAATTCTTTCGGGTGAGAGTGGCCAGCTTGCGTTCTATAAAGGAAATAGATAAGAAAAAAATCAATGAGTCTGTGGGGCTGGAAAACAACTTAATCCAGCAAATCCATCAGGAAATAGGTGAACAGCTTACCGACTATGGGCAGACATTGGGAGTGATTCTGGAGGAATTGAAAGCAAAGGGTTTACATATTGGATATTCCCCTGATGATCTGTCCGACCAGGAAAAAGACTCGTTGCTACAATATTTCCAGACCAAGGTGATGGCCTATCTAAGGCCTTGTGTTTTCGATGTTTCTAAGAGTGATCCGTTTCTGGATAACCAGCAACTCTACCTGGCGCTCACGCTGGAAAAAGATGGAGAAAAGCATTTCGGGTATGTAAACATCCCGAGCAATTATCTACCTAGGTTTGAGATGGTGAAGGCAAAGGATGGTGGTTATCTCTTCATTTACCTGGACGATATCGTAAGGGCGAATATCGACTTGGTGTTTCCGGGATATACGGTTTTAGAATGCAAAAGCATTAAACTCAACAAGGATGCGGAGCTGAATATTGATGACGAGTTTTCAGGAGATCTGGCTAAGAAAATTGAGAAGCAAATTAAAAAACGCAATCTGGGAACTCCTTCACGCTTTCTCTACGACAATTCTATCTCAGAAGAACTATTGTCGGAATTCGAAAGCACATTTTCACTGAACAAGGAAGACCTGGTGGCGGGCGGCAAATACCATAACCTCAACGACTATTTCCAAATTGGAAATCCAACGAATGAGAGTTTAGAATACCCCAAACAAAGGCCTATACTTCACAAAGGCATAGAGGCAGAGGGTTCCATGCTGAAGGCCATGGAAAAAGGGGACCGTCTCTTGCATTTTCCTTATCAGTCCTACGACTACACCCTTAGGTTCTTTAATGAGGCGGCAATAGATCCGGAAGTAAAAGAAATCTATGTCACGTTCTATCGAATGGCTTCCTCCTCGGTAATTGGCGAGGCGCTGATAAGTGCCGCTAACAACGGCAAAAAGGTGGTAGTATTTGTAGAATTGAAGGCCCGCTTTGACGAGGAAAATAATCTGATCTGGGCTTCCAGAATGGAAAATGCCGGAATCAAAATTATTTACAGTA